>WJXE01000124.1 GCA_009665115.1 Nitrosopumilales archaeon | reverse complement strand
GTTTAATCCTGGGACAATTGATAATTGTCTTTCCACACAAAGCACATGTGCCCTCATTCATATCGGTATTAGGATTTCAACTATAAGAAATAAGATCACATAGTGACTTCACTTTATCCCTCCTGGCCTTCACTATAGTCAGATCATATATCCTATTTATTTTTGTCATTCACTATAAAGAATGTGTATACTAATTACTGTTGATGATGGTAGTTACTCCTTTCATCTTAACCCCTTCTAGCTATTTCTTTTGATTCTTCTGGATTATTTCCCTTTTGTTTCAATATGGATGCAATCTGGAAAAAAGTATTAATGAAATGAGTGAAGAAAAATGGTAACATGGAATACACAAATTATCAAATCTTCGCAAAACGATCTGGAGGAAACAAGATTTAATGGTCCGACAGTACGCTAATGTATTAGTAGTTGTAATCGCAGTAATAGCATTGGTATTGGCACCAGCAATGTACATCACGGGTGCAAGTACTGTGAAAGCCACTCCATCAAACCAAGGCCAGATATCATCGAGGATTTCAGTTTTACCAATTGCGCAAAATGGTAACACAGGAAATCGTTTTTACCCAGTAGCACAATTTGAGATTGATAAATCTCACTTTAAGAGAGCACCAGAATTTACTGGTATCACTGGTTACATTAACACACCTGCTCCCATCAGATTAGCAGATCTGAAAGGAAAGGTAGTACTCGTTCACTTCTGGACGTATACGTGTATTAACTGTATACACACTATTCCTCATCTCAATGATTGGTACCAAAAGTACTCAAACAAAGGTCTAGTTATCGTTGGGGTTCAGACACCTGAATTTAGTACAGAGAAAAATATCGATAATGTAAAGACAGCTGTCCATAACTTTCAAATAAAATATCCAGTAATTCTGGATAACAATTATGCATCTTGGAATGCATATGGAAACAATTACTGGCCAAGAGACTACCTAGTTGATAACCAAGGATACGTCCGCTATAGCCATATCGGCGAAGGCGATTATGATCAAACTGAGCAAATGATTCAGTCACTATTGGCTGAGGGAGTCACTTCTTAAAGAAAGAGAAGCAAGAAAGAATAATACTATCAGGTATTGATCACAATCTCTCCTTTTAGATCATTGTGATTAAGTCAAGAGGCAAATTGGAATTGTATTACATAATTGCGATAACAAAAACTGGAGAAGAAATGAGCAGTACGATTAGACATTGTGAGCATCTCGGTATTAAAAAATGTGAAAGAATACCAATTCGAAGCTAAAGCAGACATGGTTGGTATTAGCCGGTAGTACTTTGTATTCACTTAAGAAGGAGGCTTAATTTCTCTTACACTAAAGTATTTCACATCCATATCATCAATGTTATCCCACCTGAATATTGCAATTGGACCTCCCCATGTTATTATCTGAGTATCAGGGCCGCCGCAGTTAGGAGTTCCTCCACCCCAGTTACCGTCATCCGTATATTTGAGAACTCGATGCCAGTTATTATTCGAATTCTCATCGATCCATTGCTCTAGCCTTACTGAACCATCAGGTAAATTATAGAATACTGCTTTGACTCCAATCCACCTTCCAACCAAAGGACTTATAGCATGCTGCTTCTCAGGATCTCCGGTTGTGTATCCTATCGTATGCTCCAAATCTTTCTCAAACTTAACTCTGTCATCTACATATGTATTTGAATGATAAGTGGTTGCTTCACATTGTCTTGATAATCCATCTATTGTTCCAATGTCGTTTGTATTTCTTCCACCCCGTGCAAGTAACTCTATATGAGGTCCACCGTTTTGATTAGAGTCGGTGAAACTATTTACTTTAAAATATCCAGTCATTTCTACGTTCTTCCAATCATTGGGTGATTGCATGTTTCCCTTTGCAGCCAGGGCTTGCTGATTGAGAGTGGTAATCAGATCTGGATGATAACCTGATGAAGTTAACACGCCATAACGCACCTCAGTACTTCGTACTTTCCAACTACCGTCATCATTTTGTTGCACGAACTTGCTTGGTGGTCCTTCTCCTCCTATTCTTGGATCACTTCCAGGATCATCCATATTCATAAACCATTCTTCCCCACCCGTTTTTGTTGGATAGATTTCCTTTATCCCGAATTTGTCTACGCCTGCATAATGAGTAGTAGGTGAGATTAAATAGTAATTATAGATTAGAGTAATTGCAGCTATGACAACAAAGACGACAATACCGATCCTTAACAGCGTACTTTTCTTCATACGGTTCTGTTTTTCAATCACTGTTTCACCTTATCACTAATATTATTGTACGACCCAGCCATGCCCATAACAGTGACAGTTCTTAATCCAACTTATTGGTCATTCTCATAACCCCTTCTTCCCAAATAATAATTCGACATGTGCCACATATAGGCAATAGTTTACCACCGCATTTATAGCCGTTCGAATAGATATTGCAACAGCCACTTGTTGATCTACCTTAGGAAATACCATTTAAGTAAAACGTATTACTCCTCGTATCATACCCAATCTGCTTTAAAGTCAATACCTTAAATCCATTATCATGTAAATATTTCATGAATTTATCGAATAGACCTGCATTAGTATAATAGGGATGATTAGTAGTCAAAGCAACGTTATGGAAGGTAATTAGAGGAACTGCATTTATCTTGCCACCTTGATTATAACTATTCTGG
This sequence comes from Nitrosopumilales archaeon, assembly GCA_009665115.1. Classification (GTDB taxonomy): domain Archaea; phylum Thermoproteota; class Nitrososphaeria; order Nitrososphaerales; family Nitrososphaeraceae; genus Nitrosopolaris. Next base: position 3,063 of record WJXE01000124.1, on the reverse strand, counting down.
CTATTTATTATCTTGGTGAAATCAGAGAACATGGTGGCATTATCAAATGAATCCCTAATTTCGATTATGTCAAAAGATAAACTTCTGATAGCATATCTATTTGCATAGGTGAGCTTACCGTCAGGAGTATAAGTTCTACAATCAGTCTGGGGATGCTTCATGAAGCCTTTGCAATCAAGGAACATAAGCGGATCAGTTCCTGATCTTGCCATATCATAATATTTTGCAACTGTATTTACCACGACGGGATTATTTGATCCTTCATTGTATGGATATGCAAAGATTGTTGCGTTATAACCATGGCTAGCAAGGCATTGCTTTGAACCACCAATTTCAAAATTCAACTGACTTTGATTTAATGTATTAAGATGAGCGTGAGTCATGGAATGTGATTCTATATCCATACCATCTTTTTGCATAGCAGCTATGTCTTGCCAATTCATAGCACCGCTGTCAGTTGTCTTGCCACAAATGACAAAAAAGGTAGCCTTAAATCCATACTTGTCTAAAATGGGTTTTGCATAAGTGAAATCTCCTTTTCTGTTATCATCAAAAGATAAAATTACTACTTTATTATTAGTAGTACTGCTACTTGTAATGCCTGCATTGATGTAAGCTCCGTATTGATTTGGAGGAGGTAATTGATTAGTGAGATATTGAAGCTCTCCGTAAGCTATGATTGGTAACAATGCTGTCACAGTTATTATTACAACGGCGGTAGCGAGCAGATCTTGAAAAATCCTTCTCCTGCTTAACAATAAAATTATCATGAATCATGATCAATACCTACGTATAATCATTGTCCAACTAAGATTCGCAAAATGATTCAGTTAATATCGTGATTCCTTTACTATTCTGTGTATCTCAGTCAACAATTTTGTCATAAACAAGACTTAGCAAGAAGATTCTAAGAAATTATCTTAATATTCTGGGCCATCCACTTCTGTCATTCTCGTGACTGCATGTAATACTCGTTCTGTGTATCCTGGTTAATTTAAAATTGATCTTACTTATGCTATAAGGCTTTCATTTCCGATTGGTTTATGAATAATCTAATTATCATCAATCCTATCTGATGATTCTTTTCTAAATCTTTGTAATAGACATGCCCGGCTGTCAAGAAAAAAATTTTAAATTTATCTTCTACACTTCTCATTTCCTGATTTAGGTCAAGACTGTTCAATGCTGGCATCATAATATCTATAATTAATTGGTCGAGCAAACATCATATTCTCCATTATCATTTTGTGATTTTACAATATATTTTAATTCGCTAATTCTTTTTATTGCGCCATCAATATTAGCAATGGCTAATCCTTCTTGTTGATGGTTTATAGCTATTTTGCTCATACTACTATACTACTAGTGTTATAGCACTATGATTATTTAAGTCTTTACCACTAGCTATTTATACTACTGTAGGTATAGTAGTATCATTATGACACCGAGGAATGACATTAAGAGAGAAGCGACTTCTATTAAGATAAATCCGCAGCTTTGGAAGCAAGCAAAGATTGAAGCAATACGTAATGATCTGGAATTATCTGAATTGGTTGAACAAGCAATAGAGAAGTGGATAGAGGATGAGGCTCACAAAAGAGTAAAGGGTGAAAGGAAATGAAAAAAACCCTGAAAGAATATTTTATAGAGATTAGTGCACTTCGAAAACAGTATAGGGATTGGCTTCGTGGAAGGATAGATAATCTGCAAAATTCTACCCCTCAAGTCGCTCTTGCGCTCGAAGTGTCTAAATCTGTCTTAGCTGCAATTGATAGCCTGAGCGATGACTTATCGTACAGAACGGAGATCTTAGCAGAGAGACAAGAGAAACGACAAACCGAGATAGATCTTCTAAATGCCAATATCACAGCTCTAAGAGTCGCTGTATCTGATATTGCACAGAAAACGATGCAAACGAAGTCATTTGAAGTAAGGCTAATGAAGATCGAAGGAAGGGAAGAGAAGACTCAAAGATTACAAGAAAGCTTCGAGCACTTTGTAGAGAAAAAATCGGAAGAGATCAAAAAGCAGGATGAGAAACGACGACAGGATGCAGAGAAGAGCTTGCCAGGAGTCACATGATAGCCATGGAATTATCGGATGCCATGGATCGGGTTGAAGAATTACAATCCATGAATTATGACATGCTCGATTATCTTCGAACACAATTAGCATGGTTATTGGAGTATTGCGAGAAAAATCGAATCCCTCTTCCTGATTTTGATAAGGCGATATTATTCTTCAAAAAGTCTGGAAAAATACTATCCGACGACCGTATACAGCCTGCTAAAAACAAACCATCCGACGAAGAGGAGTACAGAGCCATACAATGGGTTCTGTTAACATCTCGGCTCATACGAGATGGTGTTAATTTCGGCTCACAAAAAATTATGGCTTATGCGTGCTACATGAGACGCTGCCGGTTGAAGTGTGTTTGTCTAGATCACTAATGTGGCTAGCGCTACTGACAGACACCGAATTGCATGAGCTGGTGAGACCGCCACGATTACCTGCAGACTGACCGAACGCACCGCCCGTAGCCTCCCCATTTGACGCACAGCTACCAGACTCCGTCGACGAGAATGAACGTGTCTGTCCATGCGAATTCACTGAACTGCCGCAGGTACTACTAGCCTTTGCAGAATGTGTGGATGTGTTTGGTATCGCCAACATTGCTGTTATTGCTATAACCGCGACTAGAGCGATTGTTACTCTATTCATATGTTCTCAGATACTATGTCCGTATAACATCTGTTCTCAGATACGTAGAAAAACCCGTGGCCGCATAACGTACTGAATCAGCCTACAACGAACCCTAGTCTTGTAACCAGTAGAGTCGCGGTGTGCAGCATATGATATGATTCTTTTTCTGTCGTTGCGGTATTGATAAGGGTGCTTCAGACACGCTAATTGATAAAACGATTTCGAAAAATTACGATATCACTGAAGTAAAAGTTGGCTTTCGAGGAATTGTTTTCCACACGACCCTAAAGTGTTTTCAGTTTATCTGGAAGCCAATATAAATAATAAAAATTATGGAGAGTGCGAGTTAGTATAAGATAA
>WJXE01000123.1 GCA_009665115.1 Nitrosopumilales archaeon | reverse complement strand
GTCTCTAACCCTGCATATACTCTCTTAATTTCTCTAATTTCTTGAGATTCAGACATAGTTGTCACCTTGTAGATCAAGAAGGAATTCTTGAATCCTAATGGACTGTGTAACATCCATTAAATTTTAGTTCTTATGACATCATACATAAAATTCATTGCTTGGAGCTTGGTTCTTTCACTTAAGTTAACCTTGTTTGCTATCTTGGCTACACATTTCCTCGGATCAATCACTGGAATTTCAAGTCCAACTTCCAAGTAAAATATTCTGTAGCTTTTTGTAAGTTCCTCAGGTGTGACATTATAACCAATAGCTCTTCTATAGTCCTTGGAGTTCCAATTTCTATGTATGAAATGTATACTGCAGCAGGCAATATTGAAGATATAGTCATTCCCTTAACTAGTCTTCTTTTCTGAGCTTTGACGATATATTGTAGATGTCTGCAGTGCCACGCAGTGCAGTCCGATATTACAAATATGACATTGTTATTGCTATCTATCATGTCTAGTAATGTAGGCATTGAATCAGTATCTGTATCTAGTATTATGACCAAAGACGTAAAGACAGCAAAAGAGAATCAGACGCTTCATTCAGTTTGTAGAGTTATGCATGATAATAATGTTGGAAGTGTTGTAATAGTAAAGGATGAAGAACTACATAGTATGAATAACTACATACTATGAATAAGTACATAGAACAGGACCTACAAAAGCAGCAAAAACAACAGCCACAACAAATCCCGGTGGGCATGATTACAGAAAGAGATGTAGTCAACAGGATAGCAATAGATCCGTCAAACGTATATGTATCAGTTCGTGAACTCATAAGCAAGCCATTAATCACAATATTTGAAAATAGTTCTTTGATGGATGCTATACATTCCATGCAACCAAAGAATATTAGAAGACTTGTTGTAACTGACTACTCCTCTAAGTGTGTCATTAACATAGCTTAACACATTACTGTTGATTACAATAATGCAAAATTCAATTGTATGCTCAACTTGTAAAAAAGATCAGACGATCATCACAGACGAAGTCACCGGTGAGATAGTTTGTAGTAAATGTGGTCTAGTAATTTCTGATAAAATTCTAGACACTAGGCAAGAATGGCGTGATTTTCTGAATACTGAAGAAGCAAAAGATAGAAGGAGGACAGGAATGCCCACCTCTTTAGCTATTCATGATATGGGACTTTACACAATGATTGGAAGAGGTCATAAAGATGCTAGAGGACAGGAGCTGGACGCATCTATGCGTTCTACAATGGGAAGGCTGAGGACATGGGATCTTAGAACACAAGCTAGCGCTAGTAGAAACCTCGGAACTGCCTTTAATCAACTTAACATATTGAAGGATAAACTTGGGCTTCCAGATGCAATAATTGAGAAAACTGCGTACATCTATAGAAAAGCCCGTGAAAGAGGATTAGGACGGGGAAGGGAGACATCAGCAGTATTAGCTGCTGCTCTCTATCTAGCATGCAGAGAAGAAGGGACTCCTAGAACACTCAATGAGATTTGTCTAATTAGCAACCTCAAACGCAAAGCAATTTCACAGCCGTACAGAGATATGCCAATAAAGTGCATTGCTAGGATAGCGAACCAGATTAACCTGAGTCAGAAGATAAAACAGAAAGCAATCAATATCATGAATGCTGCCACTAAAAGTGAGCTATCTGCTGGAAAAAGCCCTATGGGGCTTGCTGCGTCAATTCTTTACTTATCATGTTTGATTAATGGATGTAATAATATAAGCCAGATTGTTTTCGCACAAACAGCAGGAGTAACAGAAGTGACCATCAGAAACATATCTAAGGATCTAAGAAATCATCTTGATTTGAGTTAGAGTATGCGCCATATCCTCTTCAGCTGTATAGATCCTCATCTTAAATTGATACTTTAGTTAGACATCGTGTTATTCATAACCTTAAGGGTAACGGAGGCTTTAGTGTATCTATGAATGGAAATTGGATACCATTACAATGGCTGGTGTCGAGTCCTTTCCAGTAAATCCACTATATTCTTTGCTGATATTTCAGGAATTTTCTGAGGCTGGTAGAGTGCGTAAATTACTCGGGTGAAATTATGAAAAGTAGCAAAGAGTAACAGAGAAAAACGTCATGATAACAAAGGAAAACAAGCAGTAAGAGAAAAAACGCCATAAGTCAAACCACGATAATTTAATGAATAGAGCAGAAAAGGAAAAGCTTGTTTTAGAATTTATGAACAAGGCAAAACTATCCGTGAAATTGCTCAAATAGTACATATGTCATTTGGAGATATTTGTTTTATCATAAGGCGCGAGACAGGGGAAGAGCAAAATAGAATAAAAATGTCAAAGGCTTCACAAGCCTTGAAGCTGTTTGAACAAGGAAATACTTCAGTACATGTTGCTATTAAACTAAATATTGAAACAGATGAGGTAGATAGGCTATACAGAGAATATTGGAAACTAAAAAGTCTACACAAATTAAATGAAATATATGTAGAGTCGAAAGAAAAGATATTGTCTTTCGTTAAGTTATATCAACTTACAAAAAGAGAAGGTATGACGCCACAACGAGTAATTCCAATGAGATATGAATTGCCAAACACCGTTATCATAGATGACTCAAATGAATTTGTACAATATCTTTACAATAATTGTGAAAACCTTCGAACCAGACACGAACAACAACATCAAACACGAGATAGAGGATTTTTTGCAGGAGAGATATGAAAGGGCTCAGTATCTATCAATAATTGCAGATATATTTAGAAGATTTGCAACAATAAAATAATTAAGTGTAGGCCTTTTTGTTCGTCGGATTATTTCTGATGCTCTTGTCGCTTATGCTGCTCAAGTTCCTGTAGCCAATTAAATGATCTACCACACGCTTCACATCTGTAAGATGGGCTGGAAGTAGAAGACATCTCTAATAATCCATTTCCTGGAGTCTTATTTATGTATTGTAGACGTGTCACAATTTTGGTTCTCCTATTCCATTCTTTTTGAATATTTCATGAACAAAGAAGCAACGTATGTTCAAGTTGATAATGATTACAGCCAGAATAGGCATCAAATATGGCAATCCAGATGAATCAAATCAATCTTTTCGCTTTATGCAATGGTTGTTCTGTAGGTGCAAAGGAATATTGCCAATTTTGTCTCTAATCACATTTTTGTTTAAACTAGAAAGTATACTTAGGATCCTTGGGAAAGGATATTATTTTGCACTTACAATTCTTTCATCAAATATGGAATTATTTATTTTACGCCATGGTGAAGCAGATAAATCTTCTGGTAACGGCGACTTTGCTAGAGCACTCACTGTCGTGGGTACAAGGGACATAACGCAAGTAGCAGAATGGCTTAAAGATTTAGATGTGAAGTTTGATGTAATAATTACAAGTCCTCTAAAACGGGCGCATCAAACTGCTTCTATCGTGGCTAAGATATTTAACATCGAGAACAAATTGATGAACTGGCATGAATTGCAACCAGAGAGCAACAGAATAGAACTTTACCGTAAATTATCATCCCAACAATTCAGGCAAGAGTCCACTGTGCTCATTGTGGGGCATGAACCTTATCTTAGTAGCCTAATAAGTGAGATTATATCTGAGGCTGAATCCTCAAGCCGTATTGTTCTTAAGAAGGCTGGTCTTGCAAAGATTAGCATAACTTCCCACTCTGCTCAAAATATGCATGGCGAGCTAGAGTGGCTACTTACTCCAAAGCTTATGAAAAATATTTCCAAATAGATGCCATGAACCAACACTACTTGATGTTTAGCATGATTTTTGAGCACCTTACCTTATTAATGTCGTGAGTCATACTAGGAATCCTTCCAGTATTCAAGTTTTACAAATATAGGATCATCTCCCTTCACAAGCGAATCAAGAAAATTGCCTGCTATCAGCCCGGCTATTAGAATGATTATAGTAATTAGTGTGTTCTTATGATTTGGAGATCTTAACAAAGAAGGAGAAGGTGAATCGCCATCATTGGACAAATAATACTGGCTATCTCAATTTACTTATTAAAGCTATTGTATTATAGATTCTATAACATTCACAATTCACACACCTTGCAAAAGCACTGAATATACGTAACTCGAAGTTTATGTAACTACCAATCAATAATCCATCGGCATATTGCAGCTTACTATTGATTTTCATGGCAAGTTACATAATCTTGGGCGAATGGTAAATTTATCTCAGATATCTTTTCAGTCAATGGATACAGATACTTTTTTTGCACTGCTCTTAGCAATCCAGGGTCATACATATCCAGGTAGGCCTTAAACCACCGATCAGAATCTGTTTTGTTAGCAATTATTTTTTTATTCATGTTAGCAATTTCTTCATATGCTATGAGTTCCTGTAAATATTCGGATGATGCCTGATCGCATTTTCAGAACACTACTAAATAATTTCCCATTCTCCTATCTTCTTTCTCCCATGTGCTCGTGGCTTCTCAAATAAGTTAACCGTAATTCGTTCATTTCCAAGATATATGACCTGTTAGTTAGTCACACACTACTTGACCAATCATCTATCCTGAGTTTTATCGAAGATAACTGGCACCTGAGATGAATTGGAAACCAACCTTTGATGCATTAGCTAATTCAATTTCGAACATGTTTGACTTTAATGGCACTAGACATCCACAGGAAAGCTCTTTCTCGGTCCTTCTAACGGAATGCACAATACTACAGGATGACTAGCAAACGATATCTAAAAAAAGTTTCTACAATCTGAACATAAAGCTATAGATCTTCTACATTAAAACACGAAATCAAGGAATCAACGCATTCCAAGTGCATTAAACGCGTTGGATACAAAAATAGATTTGAGAAACTAACACGTAAAAATGGAGATGAATTGGAATCAACTAATCAAAAATTACGCGACCGTGATACTATGAATAAAGCGTAATTGCAACCCTTTCAGACAATTTAGCACAGGTGATGCAGGAAATAGAAATAATGAAGAAGCGGGTAGCATGGGTATACTGCAACTTAGTATTAGAACAGATAAGGAATAATGATACTATCTTTAGTCTTGCAGATTGGACATTTCACTCTTATTTCGTTCTTGGCAACTAAAATGAATCTTTTGACATAATTGAGATAGTGCAGCGCCACATTTCTTCTAAGATCGCACGTTCTGCAATAGCCTTCCAATGCAATTTTTTGATATTTGCCTCTTAATCTAAATCTAAATTCTTCGTATTCTTTAGTTAAATCGTGCATGCTCTCAAAACTCCTTTCAATAGATAATTTCATTCTATAAAGCATCATGTTCTGAATTTCTGGTTGTAAGACGTACTTTTGAATTCATAAGCATTTTCCAAATGAATAAGGTAACGGAGGTATTCAACGAGTTTATCAAAAATCCATTTATCTTCACATCTCTCGAGATATCTTGAAATAGTGATGGAAGAGGAATCCTTTCTTGCCTTAAACACATTAAGAAGCAAAGCGTATATTTCGTTGTTAGCATTTTGTCGCTGTTTGTCATCCAAACTCTTGATTAGCCATGCACATAGTTGTCCGCCTTTTGTGTATTCATACATATCTATATCGGTATTAACCTTCCTCGCCTTACAGGTACCCCCTATTCGAATTAGGCCAAGCGTCATTAGATCTCTTAGCGCATTTTCTATACGGTATTTTCTATTCTCTACGCGGTCTCTATATTTAACATGACTTCCCTTATAGTAATTGAAGAATTCAAGATTGTTCTTCATAAGCCACATAGACAAATCCCGGAATCGAAATAAATCGTTTCCCTTCTCTTCTTTGAGAACTCGGTAGTAGTAACCAATAATATCCTGTTTTAATAACGCATTTTTTTCATATTCTCTATGCTTGACTTTTTCGAAAATCGTATCGATAGCGGTGTTTTTTTCATTATGATCGCCCTATATGGTGGATCATAAAATACAACTTCAATAAAGTCTAATCTGTCTATAATGTAATGACTAACTATGCGCAAGCGCGGAATCTACAGATTTGTGCTTACACTCATCAACTACTTCATTACAATCATTTTACATCAATACGTGTAAAACAAAATTGGTGATGGAATAAAAATGAACAATGATAATGAATACGGAATTCCGGAGAAAGCGACAGTCAGACAGGAACGTGTTAGATGCGGTAATCCCGATTGCCAAAATTTGCATGGCCCATATCTTTACGCATACTGGAAGGATGGCAAGAAATTACAGAAAAAATACATAGGTAAAACAATTGGTGATTTGGCAGTCAGAAAGGTAGCCAAAAAAGTAGATACAACACCGACAAAAATGAGAAAACTAAAAGTCATAAAAGAGAAAGCACAAGGGGGAAATCTGTTGGCCCAAGAATATCTAGAAAAACTCAAAAATGGGAAAGTCAGTACCGACTGGGCCTACAAAGTACTAGTGAATAGTATGCGCGAACAGAGAATGCTAAAGATGATTGCAGTTGCAGAGCAAAGCCATCTAAATCATAATAATCCAGATGAATTGATTGAACTTTTTGCTTCTGAAATGCAAAAGCAAGGATTAGACCCAACAAATGAAGACAACTTTGATAGTTACCTAAACTCTAAGATTATGTAACTTCCCATGAAAATCAATAGTGATCTGCAATTTGCCGATGGATTATTGATTCGTGGTTACATAAACTCCGAGTTTAGGTAACTAGTTAATATCTCTGATTTGCCAAAGAAAGGCTTCTCGCATAAAGGTTCAAGGCCTATCTGCTATGATTCAAATTGTTTTTGTTTTTACTAGATTTTCCTTTTTTTATGGCTTCATCGATATCTAGATGCGAAAAATTCGCAGGTGGCAGATCTAATTCCTTTCGTAATTTCTGAATCACCGATGCATAATATTTCATTCTATCGTCTTCTCCTTTATTCTTAGCAATAGTTTATCCAAGCCATGCCTGCCGTAGACCTTTCCATGTTTGATTGACGGTATAACTGGATTTCAACACTGTCGATTGGCTAGTTCTATGGAATTTATCATCGCTGTTTTTCTTGTTTCTGTACCTATATCTTCCTTTCATTTCTGCCCTCTTGTTATTCTATTATATTACTCGTCCCAACTAAAATATCTTGAGGCTATTCTGTGTTAGATGAAAAGTACTTCTATGAAGTGGTTGTCTTCTTTGTGTTCCATTTTCTATTCAGAGGATCCAGGATCTATCCATTCCTGACGAATCCGTCTGAAGTATTCCTCTTGTTCTTTTGGTAGATCTGGTTCACGCTCAATTCTATAAGGATCTTCTGCTAATTCTTGTAACCTATAGTCTTCTAATTCCTTCTGGGTTTGTGCACAACTA
>WJXE01000122.1 GCA_009665115.1 Nitrosopumilales archaeon | reverse complement strand
CGTTTATCGATTAAAAAATTTACTCGTTGAAACAGCGGGCTCAACGACAGCGTGTTGCTAATGGGTTTTATATCACTAAAAAAATTACACAAGTAATTTTATCATATGATCTTCCCTTGAGGCGGATGTCTTATAGACCATATCCAAAAAAAAGAGTCGCCTTTGCAATCAAGGGTTATTTACAAACCCTTGGACTTGCGAATAGGCTATCTGGTGTGCAATCATTGCGATATTACTCTGATACAGTGGATAAAGTTATTAAATGTCCTACCTGTACCACGGAAGCAGTATAATTAACTCCAATTTCTGACGACCAAATATACAAGCCTCAACGTAGTCAGGGAGATGGAATTAATCAACAGTATGAAAATAATATGGCTTATTGAATGTCGTTTTATTATCTTAAGACGGCTCTTTGACGTGGAACATTGATCGCAAATTCTATTGCACTTCGGTTTGTCCATGCGGACATCTATTTAAATTTGGACTAAATTTGTGTTTAATCTGGAAAAATGCATATTCAGCTGGTTAGTTCTGAGCGTTTCTACGCTTGAATTCTAATTCTACTTCTCGTTTCTCATTGTGAACAAATGTAAATGACTCATTTTGTAATAGATGGAGCCTTGACATGAGATTTGTATTATTTCATTAGACAACCTGTGAGCAGTCATCATTGTTGTTTCTTTTGTCATCTCCATAGGCAATATTAGTGAACAGGATTATTTAAAATAAGTAGTATTATCTTAGTAGGTAAGTAACCAATATCAGACTAGGTCACCTTTCATAACCGATTAAATATGATGCTTGTTATATAACGAGAAGCAAGGCGCATATCTAAAATCTTAAGTAGCAGGTATACTATACTTCCTATAGGTGAATAATTGTAATTGAGTTCAGATGATATCGAACCTTATGATTGGTATAGCAGATTCTTTGGGGGAGCAAGAAAGGGTCTGGGAGGAGGATTCTTTGACGATATGTTCAGAGGATTTGATCAAATGAGGCGACAGATGGAAAGAGAGTTTGAAGATATAGAAAAAAGAATACCCAAAGATTTGGTAAGAGAATATGATACACCACAAGGTGGAAAGGTAAGAGAGGTAGGACCAATAGTCTATGGATATTCGATGACCATTGGACCTGATGGTAAACCAAAAGTAAGAGAATTTGGAAATGTAAAATCATCAAGAGGATTTGGTGGTATCAGTAGACCCGAGATTAGTGGTGAGATAGAACCTCTGGTGGATGTAACTACAACTGACAAGGAAGTTAAAGTTGTAGTAGAAATGCCCGGAATACCCAAGGACAATATTAGAATAAATGTTCATGATGGCACTTTAGAAGTCAAGAGCGAAGATCCTCAAAGAAAATACCATCGCACTATTGAAATACCACCAGAAACAGATATCGAAACAGCCAGATCTGCTTACAATAATGGAATACTAGAAATAACATTCAAGAAAAAGGAGCAGGCGAAAGGAAAAACGATAAAGGTAGAATAGCTAATTATTTATTTATTTATTCTTCACTATCGCCTGGTGAAAAGGTATTGCCTTCGCCAGCAGAAAATTCTTCACTTAATCAGTGATATCACCGCAGATCACGACTTAACTGTTACTTAGGACTATAGAATTCCTTTTAAGATTCCCGGCATGACGGGATCATAAGAAATTGGTACGCTGAAAAAGCATCTTCGTCGACCTCAGTTTGAGCGAACGACTCTGCAAAGTTGATTTTTGTGATTTGTGTCTGTGCACGACAGCCGCATATGTATCATATTGTTACCTACGAGAGATCTGAATATCTATGTTATTATAAGAGGTAACTCATATTTAGAAGCATGTCAGTAGCCAAAATAGTAGAGCTTGTTGGTAGTTCTGAGAAAGGGTGGGAAGATGCAGCACAGACTGCAGTTAAAGAGGCAACCAAGTCAATTCGAGGAATCCATGGAATAGAAGTTAAAGATATAACTGCGAAAATAGATAGCAAAACAGGAAAAATACGACAGTACAGGGTCGGTATTAAGTTATCCTTTGGTATAGAAAGATAGTCGCCTGCGGTATATTTCTAATAGTTTGTACATATCTAACGGTTTTTTTCTTAAAGATTTTCACATCCTCCGAACCCGGTTACCCATGGCGTTATAGGGTATGTGGCCATTCTCCGAATATTTTCAATGTACCTTCACCTTGAGTAGTAAGAATAAAGTTACTTCGTCTCCCCTTGTACTCAACTTCTACCAATGGATTGTCTAACCCTCCAGCAATGCTCATAGGATTCAGTAAACCCTTAGGTCTGCTTTGTTTGACCGCGCCAGTTCACAGTTTGATCTACCAAAAGACATTTCAGTAGATTTTACTACACACGATGTATTTGTACCGAATAGCCTAATGACCGTGCTCTCCGCCTTGATATCCTCCTGTGTCGCGTCCATATTTCTTTACCAGTTCGTATCGTTTCGTCTGTTTGTGACTTGCCTCGATAGCTTAATTTATTGATACGCTTAATACAGGATCGAAGAGAAGCGATGGCCAAGTCCTCTAGACTGTCTTTTCAGTTCTGAACCTGACCCTAAGATTATTATTCATCCATGTCCTCTGCCTCTTGTCTGATTTGTTTGATTGTTTTAGTTAAACTCAATTTTGTGGGCCCTGACCAAATTTTAATATAAAGTGTTTTATTTTCATCGTAGGGTCTTGGAATATCACTATAATTCAGCGTATTTGGAGATGTTGGATCATGTTTAATGAATACTATTACATCTAATTCTGGAATTCTGAATAGCATCAAATCTGCACTTTCATCGATGGGTAGGTATCGAGGATTGTTGTCTTCATTCCAGATCAAGTGAATATGTCCTATACCCTTTCCATTAATGTCGCCATGGACATCGTCAAGTTTTGTTTCTTTACATGAATTCTTGACTCGAATGTAATAACCAGTTTGAATTCCTGTACTATACTGGATTCCTTTCTTGAAGAATCCTCCAAATTCGGGTTCGGGGGATTTAGTCTTTTCTAATAAGAGTGATCTATTTTCACTCGTGCCAGCCGGGATCTGTTGTTTGCGTTCCCTAATTGCCTTATCAATCTCTGGCTTGAACGTCCAATATGCTACACCTAATATCGCTAAGGTGAGACCTGTAGCAACAGATGTCACATATTCTGCCAAGTGTACCCCCTCTTCTGTTACTAGTATTAACAACATAGACGCAATAGCCGCAATGCCAGCTAGCCCAAGGATTTTGCGCGCGAATAGCAATCCTTAAAGTTTGTACGGACAACTATTTAACACGTAGAAGCAACTATTTAACACGTAGAAGCAAAGGAAAGACGGCATTACTACTGGTCTAAAATAGTTCTAGAGTTTTCTTTTGGGACTTGTTCTACTAATTGTTTATTGATGTTTTGTAAAGCCCGGCAGTTGCTAAATCTAATTTTGTGGCATTTATCTCGTCCTCATTTGTTGGTGAATTTGTTGATCATAATTATAGTTGGTTTTCTCCAGCTGTTGTTGTTGTCGTCTGCATTATGAAACTTCTTTCTTTGGTACTACTCATACGTGCGTATGATCATACCCTATAAAATATATTGTATAGCATTATATTTTGGCATAGAAAGATAATGATACTCAAAAAATTAAAACGAAAATATTAGACTAAAACAATGCAACGCTTGCTCAACTGGGTTGGTTTGAATAGTATTATTTCTGCTTCTCGATCTTTTTCTCCAATGCGAGTATGCTCTGATTTAGGAGAAAAATTTCGTTTAAAATTTTATCGTGATGGTTCGCGAAAGCTTCCAAGTCTGTCAAAATCATTCTATTCTTCTCTTCGACATTCTCGATTCGTTGCAGTATATAATCTTGCGTACGTGAAGTCTTCTTCTGCCTATTATATATCCACCAAGTTATTATTGCGCCTATCGCGGCCCCTCCGACTATGCCCAAATACGTACTTGAAGCATTTGTCATATCGATACAATCTTTAGCAAGTTCTGGCATACATCCCCATATCGAAAGAATTGGCAACCACATAGCATAATGATGTTACAGCATTGATTTTATAACATTTTCTCAACCTTTACTGCCGGCTTCATCGGACCACAAAGAATTCATTCAGATTTTTGAAAAAAGCGCATACTAGAGGAACATTTTATCGAACGTAGAGCTACGGAGGGTGGTGGGGGGACGATAAAAGAAGTTTTAAAATTAGAAGCTGTAGTAGCGGAATTGTTCCTAGCCGGATCGGTAGATCTGCAATATCAGCGTGTCATTATTAAAGACTGGACGAAGCTTCAAGGAATATCCAAAAACCGCTTCACGGCGCTAGCAAATACAATAACTAAATAACCCTAGTGCGATTCGTTCAAGTTATTGAGTATCAGTACCAAATTTTATTCCACCAAGTAGCAGTGCTTCTACCGGTTTATGTTGGATTTGGCTCGCGGTTAGTTCACATCTCATACAGTTTGTATAAGAAGTGAATTTAGAGCATCAGATCATCGAAGCTTTTTTTCATACTACTTGATTGTTCCCAGTCAATTTACTGACAGTAATCAAATAAAAAGAACGGTAGGTGGTTTTATACGGGTTATTAATAATTTATCTAGAATGTTTGATAAAAATGAAACACTGCTTATTGGACGGATAGATCAACGAGAATATCAGCTATTAGTATAGAATTAATCGATAAAAAAGAACCAGATTGAGTGTAGGAGAAAAGTCGGACAATAAAAATTTACCATATCCTGAGACATCTAGAGCCATTATTACAAGACCCGGCGACTGGTGATCTTCTATTAAATTATCTGCAAGACAAACGATTGGCTGAGGAAATAATATCCGGGGACATCATCGCAAGGATATCAGCTGAATTCCCATAGACTCAGTCAGCAATTAACAAGTTAAGAAACACATAAACTAAAGTGTCCCTGGCCAACAACATGGCAATAGAGTCGTTTAATAGAGTTTACACTAATAGTTCTAGTCAGGCTTGTTTACTAGAAAGAATGCTGTTAAGGATGATGAAAAGCAGAGACAAGTAGAACGCTTTTACATTTTGTTGAGGACTTTAATGGATGAATTGTTTGAATATGCACCAAAGTCAGGACATGTCAAGATGCCTTTCAATGTATCTTTTGGATTGATCCACGACCAGCGGGACTCTATATTGCTATCAGGAATAGAGCAGAAAACAGGGAAAAAGATGTATCTTTATAATGTACGAATAATTGGACAGATGTTTGAAGATAAAAGAGAACAAATGATTGC
This sequence comes from Nitrosopumilales archaeon, assembly GCA_009665115.1. Lineage (GTDB taxonomy): Archaea > Thermoproteota > Nitrososphaeria > Nitrososphaerales > Nitrososphaeraceae > Nitrosopolaris. Next base: position 550 of record WJXE01000122.1, on the reverse strand, counting down.
GGATAAGACTGCAGATACATTATTTAGTTGGATTGGAGATGTTTGCTCCTTGTACGTAAGACCATTTGTTTATGATTACGTTGTAAACACCCAACATAGAGGAAAGGGAGCTGCAGATAGAACTACTAGACAGATCGTCAGGGGTTTTCTAAACAAACTAGTTAATGATCCTGAACTAAAATATGTTTTGAATACTATTAAGGGATAAATACATAGATACAGCGCCGCGTCGAATATAGTGTGCCGTATAGTCGGCCCGACCTGATGTTCCACAATTTTCGATAGTAGTGTCCACTGCTCCGATGTTGTTCATTCCGACTCATCCATCCGGTTGACCAATTGCAATTCCGTCACGATATTTTATTTGATAACATTCGGTGAGAAAGCAACGCGGTGGATCTGAGCACGACACATTGTAGGTTACTGGTAACGCTGAGGTGATTAGCATCCGCATTCAATCCTACACTGCTAGTTGGCGCGGACAGCTAGTTCCATGAGTATTCTATATTCCTATGTCGTTGCATGTGAGCCACCCTGGCATGTCAACAAC
>WJXE01000121.1 GCA_009665115.1 Nitrosopumilales archaeon | reverse complement strand
TTCTCACAGTGCAATAGGTAAAGACCTATTGCATCCTCGGGTCTACGATCTACTTTTTGCTCACAGCACGAGAAGAAAGTGCATTCAAAATATTTGCAGAATAATTAGACCACGTCTAGATGTCAACAAGATATAGTCAATTTCAGTGGAAGGATGGGATATGGATTACACCATGATTTTTAAGTCCAAATCTCTCGCTCTTATCCGATGATGATCCTCGACGAGGACGGAGAGAAGGCAGTCAGATTAGCCAGGCGGGTCGTAGAAGCTCACCTTAACGCGTTAGCCTCTTCCGATACTGCATATGTTGGCGATGCCAATAATGATACCGAGGACAATTACGATCTTAGCCGAAATACCGAAGGCTGTGGAGTCTTCGTCACGCTGAACTATTTGGATAGTCACAAACAAGAGCACTTACGTGGTTGCATTGGTTTTCCAATAGCGGAGAAAAGCCTGTACTGTTCAATAATTGAAGCTTCTATTGCTGCAGCGACACAAGACCCAAGATTCTCCCCTGTTGACAAAAAAGAACTTGCAGACATAGTTTTTGAGGTGAGTATTCTGACTCCTCCTGTAGAGATAAAAGTACAGAACCCGATGGACTATCTGAATGTCATAAAGATAGGCAGAGACGGATTAATATTGACATGGAGGGATGGATCGGGACTATTACTTCCACAGGTTCCAGTCGAGTTAAAATGGGACACCGAAGAGTATCTTGCAAATCTTTGTTATAAGGCGGGGGCGCCGCCGGACATTTGGCTCATGTCTGATTCAAAGCTCTTTTCTTTTCAAGCGAGTATCTATAAAGAGTCCGATCTTCCTCTCTTTTTTTGTCTTGCCAACCGACCGAGAAACGAACAAGCTGTGGACCTTAAGGATAAAAACCAAAATATGTGTCCACTCAACCTCATACCGACGCTGACTTGCAGCCAAAAGCATATCTCACACCATACGGAGTCGGTCTGGGCCACGCAAGCAGATTAATAATGATAGCCAAGCAGCTTCAGAATTTAGGCGTCGATTTGAGATTTTCCTCGTCTGGAGAGGCCGTGCGGTATATCTCAATGCATGGATACGATTGTCTGCCAATCCCACCAGTTGAATTGGCGTGGAGTGTTGACGGAGGTTTTTCTATACAAGACAGCATAGCGAAACTTCCTTATTTATTCACAAATTTCTGCAGGCAAGTAAATACCGAAGTTCGCAATATGTTAGAATACGAGCCTGACATCATTGTCTCAGATACGAGGCTGTCTTCACTTTTATCTGCTGAATTATTGGGAATTCCTTCTATAGTTATTTTGAATCAGCTAAAATTATTACTCTCACCGAGATTAAGGGAGGTCAAGATCGCGAGGATTTACGAGAGATTAAACGGTGAAGTTCTGGGTACTATGTGGTCGCTTGCAGACAAAATTCTTGTTCCTGACCTGCCTCCACCGTATACGCTAGCCGAGCACAACATTTGGGACATCAGTACTGTAGCTGGAAAATTAGAATATGTCGGCCTTACTACACCAAAAATTCACGTCAACGAAGAACAAATCAGTAAGGTTGCTCAATTTCTTGGTTTGGAAAGAAATAGACCAATTATTTTTATTCACATCAGCGGTCCTAGCAATACTCGAATGCCGCTGATAAGAACCGCAATAGATGCCTGCAAAGCCCTTCGATCTGAAATTCAGTACGTGATTTCAGAAGGGAATCCGAGAGGAGACACCAGCCCCAAGAAACTATGTGGTTCAGGGTGGTACTATGAATGGTGCCCAGTTCGAGACGAGATCTTTGCAATGAGTAATGCCTTGGTACTGCGAGGAGGACACACTGCTCTGTCGCAGGCAATTCAGTTTGGGAAACCCATCCTCACCATTCCCATAGAGAATCATGGTGAACAATTAGCCAACTCCAAGAAAATAGCAAAAATTGGCGCCGGTATTGTGTTAGACGCAAAAGAACTCAAGGCAAGTCAAGTTACGAATGCGATGCATGAGGTAATCAACGATTCCCAATACCAACAAAAAGCAAGCGTACTAATGAAACTCACAGAAAAACTAAACGGAATCGAGAATGTCGTGAAGATAATTCGGTCCTATCTCAAATGAGATAGTATTCATATTCTTGAGAGCAGATTCTGTCATTATGTCTATTGACTTCCTGTGTTTCGCATAGTCTTGTTTCGTGAACGTCAACAGTCCATCTATCATACAACTCCGGTCTGACATTAGCCGGAGTTTATGTTCTTCCATCCCCAGTTCCTTGGCAATATCATATATACCCTGGGTTGGCAGTAACAAAGGCATCCAGGGGATCTTGTTTGAGGACAAGATTTTCTTGAAAGTTAATTCTATCAACCAAAGAGGATGGATGGCAGTGCTCAAGGGCACGACGACTCCTTTCCCTCTCATGCGAGTCAGAACTTGAGTTGCAACGATTTCTTGCAAAATTGATTTATGACTGCTTTGGCGTTGTTGTTGCTGTTGCTGTTGCTGTTGCTGTTGCTGTTGTTTTTGTAGTTCCTCTACTCTCGCTAGTCGAATTGAATAATTCTTGGTGTTCATTCTATTAACTACCAGGCCAAATGTCTTCAAATTTTGTCTCAGGTCGTCGTCGTCAGTATAAAGAATTATTATCTCTGGAAAGAAGCCGCACTTTATCACTGCCATGCAAGAAATAGCAGATAAAGCGTTGTGTATGGTACACAATACTTTTTCCTCTTGACATGCAAAAGGTAGACCGCCTAGACCTGCGTCTATTTCAATACAAACGTATGCCGATTTCTTTCCTATGAATATCTCGATAAGTCTATCGGCGTCTAACTCGTTTTTTGCCGGGCGCGCAGAGGAGGAAAGTGAAGAAGCAGATGAAGGAAAAGTAGAAGATTGCCGAGGGGATGATGATACCGACGGCGATAATGAGGATTGCAATGCTGCTGTAAGCTCGCCTGTAGAAGCAAACTCGAGATCTCTTGGCTTGTAATCGACTTTTGCATTATTGCTTATCTGAACTTTAACAAAGAATTTCTCCTTGGGCAAAATTTTCAGTTTTCCAATATTAACGACTTGTGCTAAGATTTCTTCAAAACTTGCAATAGACACCTTTTTTGCGATAGCAACCTTATCAATCCCAAACATCTCTACTGTAATCGCTGCGCCCTCTACTACATCGTCCAACTCAAAAACGACACATTCTTTTTCGAGGACGATATCCCTCAGCTCGACATCTTTTGATCGAAGGGCATCCTTAATATCGGCAATCAGTTTATCAAATCGGCCTATGGAGAACTGAGATGGAAATACTAACAATACTGTTTTGCCTTGTTTATCCATCTTGGACCCATCTTGGACTCGCCTGCGAGCCCTCTTCCTGATGTTCAACTTCAACTCTTCAACACCAGGGTGAAGTCCGGAAATTAGAGCTGACTAACAGCATCTTCAATATTCTTTTTATCTGCTGCGTTGGGTGTTTGTTCGAGATACTTTACCAGGTCAGCTTTGGCACCAGAGTTATTTTCAAGTTGTAATCTCGCGAAGGCGCGATTTTTGTAAATTGGTCCAAATCTATACGGATTGACATCGATTGCTTTCGTGTAATAATCCTCGGCTTTAAGATAGTCCTTGCTCTTTAGATAATAGTTTCCGAGGCCACGAAAAGCAAGATAATATCTGGGATTGAGTGTGATCGTCTTTTCGTAGCAAGAAACGGCGTCTTCTGAATTAATTTCATTAAATATCCCTCCCAACAAGCACCATGGTTGTGGGTTGTCATCGTCCAACTTGGCTGCTTTTCGCAACTTTTCTATAGCATCATTGATCCTTCCTTGCTGACGAAGTTTTTCTGCTTCAAAACAGATTCTGTTTGAATCAAGGAACTTTAGGTCTTCATTTTTAAAAATATCTTTCATATCATTTGGGACTATCACCAATGTAATCATATCGTCTTGTTCCCAATCCTGCTCGAATTTAGGTTCCGGAATTGCTCCTATTGTATCAGGTTCTGGGACATAAGTTAGGATTCTGCGTTCTTCAGAATCATAACCAGATACTATTGTGGCATGCTGCACTGTTTCGTGAATTCCAGGAAGGATAATTATTGGAGGAATCCCTTGGTCTATCCGCTTTTTCAGATCCTTTATTGATCCTCTATAAATGTAGGTCGTAAAGCCATGTTTTTCGGCAAGCTCTATTCCCTCCATCATTATCGAACCCTTCATCCCAGGATATTTTCTGGCAACGGCCATAGCCTCCTCTAATTGGATTTCTTCACCCCAATATTTCGAAACCACATTAATAACCAGAGGAAGACAGATGTTTTCTTCCTCCTTACTAACAAGTGGAAGTGTTATTGAATGATCTTCAGGTTGAGATTGCACTCTGGATTTGATAGCGCTTTTAATCAAATAAAAATCATTCTTGTTGTCAGAGTCCGAGACAAGGAGAGAGAAAAAACTAATAGGATAGAAAATTGGAACCGCGCTGCAGATTAAGATAAAGATAAAGCTAATGATAGATTAACGATAATCCTTCTCCTATATACTTAGAAAATTCGACAACAGTTTAAGACCGTCTGCTCCACTTTTTTCTGGGTGGAACTGCGTGCCGAATAATTTCTTTTCCTTGTGAGAAAAAATCTCGTGCTCACAATGTATCGAAGATGCAAGAGACTCAAAGTCTTCAGGCAACTTTGCCACACAATATCTATGACTCTCATAAACGAGAAGCGTCTTCATATCGGCAGAAATTAGCGAACTTGATTTCGACACAGTCAAAGAAATAGTGTCCTGAACAGGCATAGCCATCTTGCGGATAGTCCCGCCTAGCGTTAGCGCCAAAATCTCTGCACCATAACAGATGCCCAATAGTGGTATATTATTTTCAAAACATTGCCTTATGATGCTAGAATTTACGATATTAATCTCTCGATTGTTCATGCGTCTGCCAGATAAAATTACTTTGTCACAAGATAAATTATTATTAGTATTATTAGTATTATTATTCGTGTCGATTATATCACGACTGTCGTTATTGTTCTTCTTATCGTAATTAGCACCATCGACAAGAACCTTACTCTTATTGAGTATGTAGGCGCTGCCGCCGGGATTGTGACCATAGTGTTTGTAATTGGAGCTGTTGTTATCGTCGTTACTGCTGATAGTAACATTGGTAAGGCTGGAAAAACTCTTTTGGATATAATTTGCTCCCAGTTTGTTAAGACATGTCACAATATCTGGTGTGAAGGGAGAAAGATTATCTACAACAAGAGTCGTTTGCAACCTGGGTTTGTTAGCGGGCATGCCTATTAACCAAGCAACTATTCAATTGAGCTATCAATCAACTAATCTATCCTACATGAATCGAAATATAATGATTTTCCACTATTCCGTTAACAACTTTCAGTATCCCAAAGTTCACAACTTTATTATTACTACTTTGCCATTCAAAAATTCGTAGAGCCGTAGGTATAGCAGTGGCAGAGCCAGGGCTAGCGGAAGAAGAGCTTCCTGGACCGGGCGACGAAAACTCTTGCAGAAATTTTGTGATGGCTGATTTTACAAAATTGATCTGCGAATCTGCAAGATAGGTGACATCAGCCTCTCTAAAGCTGAGCGGCGCGGAAACAGCTGTTGGCTTTAGAACAGTTAGACCTGCAGAGACAAATATTTTTTCTAACCCTAGTATTCTTTCTGCCATGTGGAGGACTAGAGTTTCATTTGCTTGTTGCTGTTGTTTGGTTGTAGCGCTGGCGTTAGAGGGCGCTGCGGGCGATGTTCCGTTTGTGACAGTGATCGGAACGCCAGATGTTTGATTTACAGGACCAAGTCCCGCAGCCTTTAGTAGATAATTTTCAAAAGCCTGCTGGGGCGTATTACCAAAACCAACGTAAACGCTCCCGGTTACAGAAGCTCCTACCGCAGCAATTGTCCCCAACTGAATTACACCTCCCCCAGAAGTACTAGCAGTGTACACAGGAATAAAATAAACCTCTTGGTTTCCTATTCTGTAAAGCAAGCTGTCACCGACTCGTGTGTTGCGTAACAAACTCTGCTCTTTCGCATATGCAGGATCCTTTTCCAACGCATCTCTTGCTGCACCGGGGCCAAGGAGCTTTGTAGCCGAGTCAAGAGGAACTGAATAAAAAATTACCTTACCAAAATTTTCTGGGTTATTTTGAACCACCATGTATCCTACAAGGTTATTAGCAGGAGACTTATTTAGTTGCAGAGATTGCATTCCCACGAATTGTGGTTTATCAAAGCCAGGGGGTTTAGTAATTATGTAATTTGTTGAAAACTGGTCAGGAGCTCTATAGAACTGTTGGGCTTCAATGAACGTCTTGGGATCAGTAACATGGTATTGATTAAACCTGTTAATTTTCCACAAAAACATCTCCTCCGGATATACAAGTTGCTTGCTTAACCATTCTGGGGTTGTAGTCAATACCGTACTGTCACCCCCATTATTGCCCGCATATTGTTCAAAGAAAATTTGCGAGAACGGATCGTTGTTACCACTAGCAGGGTTCTTTATTATTTTCACAGAGCCGTTATACGCATCTACATCTATTAATGCAAATCCAACCAGCCTTAACATATCACCGGAACTCCAGGGAACGTGACTAGTATCTAGAAAAACGATAAGCGGCATCAACCAATACGTGTTCTTTCCATCAGTAACAGGTACAACTCCTACATTTCTTATGTTTATATTGGATTGAGAAGTTCCTTGGGTAAAGTCATAAACAAAGTAAGGATACGTGACTTTCATTCGGTCAAATATGTCTTTGTAACGCATAACATGCATAGTACTATCAGTATACGAAAGCATGAATTTGGGCTCAAATACCCAGCTTACCGGAGGAGCTACATTAACGCCGCCCGTGCCATGATAAAATGCGCCTTCGATTTCGTCACTGGATGTTCTAGAAACGGGAAAAGCAGACCAGGCTTGGTTGAAGATTCCAGTAGGACCGCTATCGCCGTAGTAGATATTTTTTTGTTTGAAGAATTTGCTCGGGTCTATTAAATTACCTGTGTTGGCTTCCATCATCAGCACGCCCTTTCCGGAGTGTGTGTATACAAAGTGTTCATTGTACCAAACATCTTCAGGAGCGACGTCTGCAGGCAAATTCGGAGCAGTTGGAGCAGCCCAATACATCGTGTTATTGAAGCGCACGATATTGGTATCTGCAAAG
>WJXE01000013.1 GCA_009665115.1 Nitrosopumilales archaeon | reverse complement strand
TGTCTATCTCGTCTAGTTCCTAGTTCCCACGTTACTACGGTCCTGGGGAAATCTGGTATATCTGACTGTCGCCAAGTATATGCTATCTTTTTGTTTGGAATATATTCTCCGACTTCACCTTCAGGGAAAAAATCTCTCTTTCGTCTCTCAGAGTTTTCCTTGTAGAATGAGAACTTTACCTGATCTCCAACTTTGGGTTCAAGTATCGCATTACCAGGAAACCATTTAGTCAACTCGTCATTGTCAGTTATAACTTTGAGAACTACTTCTGGCGCAGCATCGATTAGTATCACCACTTCCTACTCCCATTAGATATTTTATTTTCTTTGTTTTCTACCTAATGACCAGTACAGTATTGAGTCTTTCTTTTCTGAGCTTAATGAAAGGATGCAAATTCTTACTCTACACTTATCCCAAAGACCTAATTTGCTAGAACCTCTACTAGACTGCAATAAAGCAACAAAAAAAACTGTATATCCAGTAGTCAACGAATCTCAATCACTAGTCAACGGCAGGCAACGAATCTCAATTGAACCCAAGTTTGCCGCTGGTGTGACAATCATTAATTGGGGAAATATTTAAAACAAATTAATCACAAAGTTTCATGGTTAGATCGTTGGTTAGTAAAGAGCCCTTAAAATACTGTCCCATCCCTAACTAGCTGATCTAGCAGCACTTGTCGTTTTTGTGTTCGTGGTAATTCTGGGTACTTTCCACCGGCTAGCCCATTTCCCTAATTCTCTTAGTATTACTCCTAGCTCTTTCGCCCGAATAGTTAGACTATATTCAACCTTTGGTGGAATCTGTGGGTAAATCTTTTTAGATACAAGGCCTTCACGTTCGAGTTCCAATAACCTATCAGCCAAAACAGTGCTACTAATCCCTGACAAGAGTTTTTTGAATTCATTGAAACGGATTACTTCTTTGGTGCAGAGGTTCTTTAAGATTAACAAAGACCATCTTCTTCCTAATACCTCCCAGATACTGACTACTTCACCAGCTTCTTCTTCTGTTGCTCTTGCAACAGAATATTTATTTACCATTTGGTTTTACAATAACGCTGAGTAATATTTAACCACTTGGCTTCAGTTGTTCTCACAAGCATTTACAACCAAAGCAAAACTGTTGTGGTAGAGACGAGGCAGACGCTAGTACCAAAAAAGTCTATTGCTTTCTTGAAGATATATCGGCAGTTAACTGCTCGATCTTGTAACGAAGTGCTTCTTTTACTCTACCGTTGTCAACCATATTAAGCGGCCCTTTGCAATTTGTACATTTAAAGAACAACTCTACCGCCGAATCAAACTTCGCGCGCGGACAATCTTTATTTCCGCAGTGGTAGAACTCCGAAGACTCTTCATACTCCAAACGGATCTGCAATCTCTCGAGGATCTTTTTCTTTTGGTTATCAATAAAACTATCGACCTGATCTTTTTTTGCTCTCCATCTATATACGAACCAGCCTTTTTTTTCGTCCTTTACTCTGATTCCTGTGATTAGAGCCTTACCAAACATATCGTAAAGGACTTTCCTTATGATATTAATCCTCAAACCAGTGGCACTTGCAATCTCTTCATCTGTGGCATCATCTGTATTTAGAAGTCCACGAGCAACCTTTAGGTACTCTTCTCCCCCAATCAGACCTGCAATTTTAACAAAAGAATCTTCATATTCAGCCGAGGGCATGTACATACATACGTATTGCTATTTTTGGATATATAGTTAGCGATACAAAGGGATTTTAGGCAAACATAAGGTTTTTAGGCAATTATTGCATCATGCTTTAACATTGCATTTACCTCAATAAATAAATTTTTTCATATATTAGAGTATCTTTTCCTTGCGTAATAACCGCAATTACAACAGACTGATAACTGTATTAAAATGCCACTCTAGTATGTGAAGATTCGCATCCAGGCGATGGATTATCTCGTTTTCTCAAATTTCCCGCGTCTACCCCAAGCACCGCCACGATAACTGTTGCCATTGCTGCTCATAGGTCTTCTATCACCATACCCCCTCCTGTTTCCATAGCCGGCCCGGGACCTACTGCTTCCACCATACCCTTGTCGTGGCTGATAACTTGTAGTATGATACTGACGCCGCTGTTGCTGCTGCCTGACGACAGGAACTGAGATTCCCATTTCTTCGTTAAGTTTGCGGATGTGGTGTTGCGTTTGTCTGAGAATTCTTCCAAAATTCTCAACCCTGTCCTGTGATACTAATGAGATAGCTCTGCCTGTTCCTCCAGCTCTCGCAGTTCTTCCAATTCTATGGAAGTACATCAATGGATCCTCAGGAATATCATAGTTTATCACATGACCAATGGCTGGGACGTCTATTCCTCTCGCAGCTATGTCTGTAGCAACCAGAATGTCTTCATTTCCCTTCTTAAACCTGTACATTGCGATATCTCTCTGTTTTTGAGAGAGATCACCGTGAATTGTTATTGCTTTGAATCCTTCCTGTTTCAATTCCGCTGCGAGTCTCTGTGTCCTTTGCTTCGTGGCGGCAAAAACTATAGTCTGTTTATGATCCCTTTTTCTTATAAAGTTACAGAGATGCTTAAATTTCTCCTTATCATGGACAATCAAATAAGATTGATCGATTGTATCTAGGCTCAGCTCCTCTTCATTTAATCTGATCTCTTGAGGTTCTTTCATATAGTCGTGTGCTAGTCTCAAAATCTCGTGTGGCATGGTCGCAGAAAAAAGACACGTCTGCCTATCTTCACTTACATAAAACAAGATGAACTTTATATCATCGATGAAGCCCATATCCAACATTCTGTCGGCTTCGTCAAGCACTACAAACCTCACATCATCAAGCTGGATTGAACCGCGTTTTAGGTGGTCAATCAACCTGCCAGGAGTTGCAACTACTATTTGGACTCCCCTCTTTAATTGATCGAGTTGGAGGTTTATGCTTTGTCCACCGTATATGGATGCTGCTTTAATGTTGATATACTTTGCAAACTTATTAATTTCAATTGTTATCTGGACTGCTAACTCTCTTGTCGGTGCTACTATCAGGGCTTGTACTGGCCCGTTGCGCTTTAATCTGCTTAATATTGGTAAAGAGAAAGCTGCTGTCTTGCCTGTTCCTGTGTGTGCCTGGCCTATTACATCGATACCTTTTAAAATAGATGGTATGGCTGTCTCTTGAATAGGAAAAGGCATGTCAAATCCGTTTTCCTCGAGAGCTCTAACTATCTCCGTACTCATCCCTAACTCTTTGAAAGTTTTCAATTTCTTAGTCCTCTCACATGTGTTATTACAAAAGTCACGGAAGACGCGAGAAGCAATTTTCTATTTACTTAACAGATCCGCCGTATATCTCTTGCTCGCATTTTATATAAATAACACAAATATAAGGTATACGGAGATAAATAATTTACCGATCTGATTGTAGCCAAACTAATTGATGACCTTCAACGCCAGATATCATCTGATTGTATATACATGTAATGTTTTAGGGTTATAGTATGAGAAGGCCAACAACAGGGTGTTTTTCTAAGCTTTCGTGGGAATAGGCAGCTCGGAAGCGTATAAGACAGTCGAATATGAAAAATGCAACGATAAAAAGATGATAATTTTTTTTCTTCATAAAAACTCCTAGCCAAAAGAAAAAGCCGATAGGCTCATAATATCAGTGTTGTTCTTTTTGGATATGGTCTGTGAGCTATTTACGTGCAGATTCCGCAAAGTAACTTAACAAATACGAAATACTAATACGATTGTTTCGTCTTAGAGATTGTATACACAAATGATGATTGAAGGCGACGATTTATCCGAGAAGAAATTGCGTGGCTCTGGCGGTCACGTTTTTGCGAAAGTAACTGACGAGGAACAAAAGAAGGGCAACCTTGGAGGTCCTGATCTGTTTCTTGCAGGAGTGGGTAGACTGAATGAGGATAGGTTTTCAAAATATTATTGTAACAAATGCGAAAAAGAATTTCAAGGTTCTCCAACGATTAATTATGAAAAACCTAATGAAGACGTCGGTGAAGGAGTCACTTTAATTGAAAAAGGGGAGTACAGGTGCACGGGATGCAACAATACGATAGCTCAATACCGCAAATTCAATTCTCGTGAAGAGCCAACAGATACGTCAGCTACAATTAAACAGCCACAAGCACAACAACGAGCTTCTGGTTCTAATAATGATAAAAAGAGCACAGCTGCTTACGCGCAAGAATCAATGAGCGAGACTGATACCACTAGTCCTCAAGCACCAACATCAACGGGAGTAGGACTAGACGCAGCCGCGACGACAACAGCAACAACAGAAGCCGCACAGGGTGGATTCATTTCAATTCAATCTTTAGTTGGCATGACTGCATATGATAGCGAAGCTATGTTAGTGGGCAGGGTTTTAGAAATTGGACTACGCAAGTCGCCAAGAGGAAACATGGATATTAGTATAAAAATCTCCAAGCAGGAGAATAGCTACAAGAATTTTGAGACTGTGATGACAGAAGAAGTTTTGTGGAAGAATATTTCGAAAATTGGAGACATCGTGCTCCTCGATGAAAGAATGCGAACTTCTGCCACCAATAGTCCCTCCCAATGTGCATCATGTGGCTACCATAACGAAGAGGGTGCCGTTTTCTGTGAAGAATGCGGAAAGAAGTTGGGTTAACTCCTTAGGCTTATTCTAACATCTACTGTCCGTACTCCTTTGCCTTCTTCTAATACCAGCAGCGGATTTATATCAAATTCTTCGATCTCAGGAAATTCAGTCACCAATTGAGAAAGGCGCTGCAGACTATCTACTAGGGCTCCAAGATCCGATGGTTTTTCCCCCCTGACACCCTTCAACAGGTTAATTGTTTTTATTGAGTGAACCATTCGACTGGCCTCGTTCTCATCTATAGGAGCCAGTCTAAAGACAACATCTCTAAGAACTTCTACATATATTCCACCAAGACCGAACATAACAAGTGGACCAAATATTGGATCCTGCTTGGCACCAAGGATTATTTCTTTGCCAGTTCTTACCATTTCCTGTACTAGTACTCCTTTAATGTTCGCGTCTTGTTTGTACGTCTTCGCATTCTGCAATATGGTATTAAACGCTGTCCGCACTTGTTCATCATTTGCAAGCCCGACTTTGACCCCTCCTGCGTCAGATTTGTGGATAATGTCTTGAGATGCGATCTTCATTACGACCGGATAGCCGATACTGTTAGAAGCATCTACACAGCGCTCTGCGCTATCCGCGAGAACGGTTTTTGGAGTAGTGAAACCATATGCTGCCAGGACTTCATAACCTTCCTCTTCAACCAAGTTCTTTCTCCCAGAGTTCCGCGTATTATCAAAAAGTGTCCTTACTTTTTTCCTATCTGCGTTGAATACCTTTGGTCTACCGGCGGGTCTTTTTAACCAATCTCTGAAGCGATACATTCCTTCGAGAGTTTGGATAGCAGATTCAGCGTACATGAAGTGTGGAATTCCCCCCTCGGAGAGAATTTCCTTATTTTTAGTACCCTCTGCAAGCCCCATTAATGCAGCAAGCATTGTCTTCCCACTACCTTTTGATGTCTTAACGATTATTCTAGCCAGATCGTCATAATCTAAAGTAGCTGAGGGTGTACACATCGTAACTATCGATCCGACACTCGGATTCGATATCACTTCAACTAGGACTTTTTCAAACCGATTAAAGTCGGCATCTCCCACTATATCTATTGGATTTCTTGCCGACCCATGTGGCGGTATTACCTTAGCTATTGCTTCTCTCGATGATGATATATCTGCCATTTTCAAGCCGTACTTTGAGCACGCATCAGTAGAGATGATGGCAGGGCCACCAGCATTAGAAACTATTACAACTCCGCCTTGCTCGGGAGGCGTGGGCTGTTTTGAAAATGCAGTGGAAAGTTCAAAAAGCTCTTGCATGGTATCTACTCTAATTACGCGAGATTGAACAAAAAGGGCATCATAAATTTCATCAGGGCCCATGAGTGCACCAGTGTGGGATATCGCGGCCTTTGCCCCTTCAGGGGTTCGACCTGCTTTTAGCACTATGATCGGTTTCTTGTTTTCCATTATGATTCTCTTTGCAATTTCCATAAATCGCCTTCCGTCGTGAATGTCTTCAAGATACATCACGATAACTTTGGTGTCGGCATCGTCAGCTAATAACTCGAGAATATCATTTTCATCCATATCCACTTTGTTCCCCATACTTATCACTTTTGAGAAACCGATTCCTTGTTCTATCGCGTCTTCCACTGTCGCTGCACAAATTGCGCCACTCTGAGATAAAAGCGCTATTCCACCATACTTCGGGGTAATTTTTAAAAATGTTAGATTCATAATATTGCTTTCAGATAGACTCATAATTCCGAGACAATTTGGACCTATGATTCGAGTTCCATAGCTTTTCGCTAGTGACTCAATATCTTTTTCTAACCTTGCACCCTGTTCATCAGCTTCTTTAAATCCAGCAGTCACAATAATTGCACCCTTGATCTTTTTTTTGCCTATATCTTCCATTACGGCAGGCACAATTCTGTTAGGAGTTGCAACCACGGCGAGATCGATGTCTTCTGGCACATCGAGGACAGATTTGTAAGCCTTGATACCTAATACCGTACTACTGGAAGGATTGATCGGATAGATTTTTCCTTTGTATCCATTTACTATGTTAGAAAATATAGCATTCCCTACTCCTGCCTTCTCAGAGGCACCGATAACAGCGATGGATTGCGGAGAAAGAAATACCCGCTTCTCATCCCTAGTCAATGACGACGGCGAAGACATATAGAAAATAGAAAAAAGACATGATGGTTATAAATGCATGTTGCTCTATGAGCCTAATTGTCTATAATATCAAGTATATGGTTGGAGATAAACGAACTAGAAAGCATTTAACTTGATTCTGTAAAGCTGCAGATTGTTGAACGAGAGTGTTAGTGCCGCGGTGGACTCTGAAATGAAAGGCCTCATTTCTGACCTTCAAACCCTAATCAGACAACCCAGTATTTCAGCAAAAAAGCAGGGCTTGAATGAATGTGCTAGCTTAGTATCCCAGATTATGGTCAAAGCAGGAATAAAATCTGAAGTGTTGAATCTCGGTCGTCATGACTCAAATCAGAAGGAAGAGGCTATCGCTCCAATAGTCTACGGTGAAGCTAAATCGAAGATGAATCCTGACGCGAAGACTTTATTGTTTTATAACCATTATGATGTCCAACCAGAAGAGCCTGTGGAATTCTGGGATACAGACCCATTTAGTGGTAAGGTGGAGGGTAATTATATCTACGGGCGAGGCTCTGCAGACGATAAAGGCGAGCTAATAGCCCGTATTAAGGCTGTAGAGTATTTTCTAAAAAAAACAGGTGATGTACCCTGTAATATAAAATTCATCGTAGAGGGTGAAGAGGAAATTGGGAGCGTGAACATAGAGAAGTACCTTTCCAGGTACAGACAAAAACTTGCAGCCGACGGGGTAATTTGGGAATTCGGATATGTTGACGAAAAAAATAAACCAATTATAAGCCTTGGGATGAAGGGGCTACTTTATGTGGAGCTAGTCGCAAAGGGACCTTCACAAGATGTTCATTCTAGCTTGGCAGTTTTGATTGAAAATCCTGCATGGCGTCTGGTCCAAGCATTAAACACCATAAGAAACAGACATGGAAAAATTTTGATCAATGATTGGTACGAAGAGGTAAGGGAATTTACCTCGGACGAATTGGATAGTATTTCTCGAGAACCGTTTGATGAACAAGAATTCAAAAGGCAGTACGGGGTCAACAAATTCGTAAACGATGCACGAGGAATTGGAGCAAGGAAGGCTTTAGTGGGTATGCCAACATGTAATATTGCTGGCATTGTAGCAGGGTATGTCGGTCAAGGTGCGAAAACTGTTCTTCCTTCGACTGCTATGGCTAAAATTGATTTCAGGTTGGTCCCCGATATGGACCCCACAAGACAATTCGAGAGACTAATTAATCATTTAAGCAATTATGGGTTTGGCGGTGATATTGATATAAAATTTATTCATGGAGAATCGGCATCTAGAACACCCATCAATCAACCTTTTGTAAAACAGGTCGAAGATTCCGCGATGGAAACTTTTGGAACAGAACCCATTATTAGCGTCTCATCCTCTGGAACTGGACCTATGCATTCGTTTGTTAAAATGCTAGGTGCTCCATGTGTTTCTGTGGGAAGCACCTCTATTTATGCACGAATCCATTCACCGAATGAATTCGCAAGAATTGATCTCCTTAACAAGGCAACTAAATGCATGGCCGCCATCATAGAAAAGTTCGGCAAACAATAATAGACAGTTTAACAACTTGTACTGTATTAGAACAATGAAATGGATTTGGCATGGTAAGCATTTGTATAAATGAGAAGCAATCTCTCTTTATAAAGATAATAATCCATAAGAAAAGTAGAGACAGGATAGCCGCTACAAATATTGCATTTGCATTTGCATTTTACAGAGGACAAATTGAATAAAATTACTAGGAAGCCTGTCGCATAGTTATAGTCAGATCTGAATTAGAACAATTAGAAATCAACCGGAGCATATACATACTCAAGCTTTCACATCTTTCAGGTGCGGACTATAAAAATTCCAATTAATAATTGCCCCTCCTATTAATTGATAGATCTTCCTCTGAATCTGTCGGGCTTGGGAAGAACAAGAAATGAAATAACAACTAAAATTTGTCAGTCAACCTAGAACAAAATAGTTTTAGCTATATTATATTCCTCCTTTACAATAAGTAATAATAAACTGAATAACGAAAAAACGGCAGGACAAAGTAAACCACGCTTACAGACTAGAGTAAGTTCTCTTCAGTGGATGAGAACTTCACAAGGGACATTGTGACAATAAATATTCTTAGGCCGCTAAGGAATCAATCCAAAAGAGTCCAAATTTTGACATTTTGGGCATCTTCGACATAAAATAAGAAACAAGAATTCTTTTAGTCATCTGAAGCTATGAGTATATGGGGTGCGCGAAAGTTTGAGGACTTTTGTAACCTCAACTTGCATACGGACTCTACCCGCTGAATCCGTCCTGATATGGCATACGACTTGAAAGCTTAATTATGACATTAATTGCTATCATAACAGATACTGCGGTTGCCCTATAAAGTGATTGACGGCAAAATTGAACCTTTGTCATTTACAGCCGAAGAGGTTATGCAAAAGTTAAAGAATGAGAGGATCAAGTTTCTTGATTTGCAGTTTACCGGCCTTACCGGAAGATTCCATCACACAACTATGGCATCTAACATGTTTCACAAAGAAGACTTCGAGGATGGTCTTCCAAAACTCGATGGCTCTTCAATCCGTGGTTTTACAGAGATCCATGAATCAGATCTAATTCTTAGGCCTGATCCATCGACATACGCCACCATTCCTTGGATTGAAAAGGATTCCACAGCAAGGCTAATTTGTGATATCCTAACAGGCGGTTCAGAGAGAAATCCGTTTCCGCGCGACCCGAGGGGGATCGCAACGAAGGCGGCCAAATACGTTCGAGAAAAAGGCTATGAGTCGTCTTTTTGGGGCCCTGAAGTTGAATTCTTTGTCTTTGATAAACTCGAAGTAAACACTATGACACCTTATCACGGCCAGAGCTATAACATAACTTCAAGAGAAGCGCCGTGGTCCACTGAAGGCGCAGGATATTTTCTAAGACTTAAAGAAGGATATCTTCCAAGCGCACCGGGTGACACTCTGATGGATTATCGAAATGAATGTGTAGACGTTCTCAGTAACGATTTTGGTATCATTTGTGATACTCATCATCACGAAGTCGCAACTGCGGGCCAGTGCGAAATTGATATTCGGTACGACACACTTGTGAATGCAGCCGATTCTGTTCAAAGCTACAAGTATATTGTTAAAAATATTGCAAAAAAATATAACATGATTGCTACGATGATGCCTAAGCCGATTGCACTTGATAACGGTTCAGGCATGCATGTTAATGTTAGCCTTTGGGACAAACAGAAGAACCTCTTTTTTGATGACAGAGATGAATATGCGGAAATGTCAGAAACTGCTCGTTATTTTGGCGGAGGGATCATAGACCACGCATATGCATTGGCTGCAATTGTCGCACCGACTACCAACTCATACAGAAGGCTGGTACCGGGATATGAAGCGCCTGTATATATTGCTTGGAGCAGGGGTAATAGATCAGCAATAATCAGGATCCCAGCCCATTACAAAGGCAGAAAATTTGCCGCCATGAAGAGAATCGAGTTCAGGGCACCGGACCCCTCATGCAATCCTTACTTTGCATTCTCCGCGATGGTTGCTGCTGGACTAGACGGTATCCTGAAGAAGAAACCATTGGGTAATGCTGTCGATGAAGATATTTTTAAAATGACCCCACAGAGACGTAGGGAACTTGGGGTTAAGCAGCTGCCTGCAAGTTTAAGAGAAGCATATGAGGCGCTAGAAAGCGATAGAGCATTCCTGAAACCGATCTTCGGCGACGACGCCATCGATAGCATAATTGAACACGAAGTGAAAGAACACAATGAAGTAGCAGTGAGACCCCATCCTCACGAATTTTCTATGTACGCCGATGTATGATAGATCATTATACATATGCAGCTCTAAAATAACATCTTTGGGAGCATTTGTTCATTTAGTCATTCTTCCTCTTTCTTCCAAGGGTTAATCTAAATACGCTTGTGGCGAAAGTATTGCCCCTGCCCTTAGAATAAACTACGGCTACAAACAATATCCATAGCCTACCTCAGCAGAATCCGTAGATGTAACACTTTTTGAATATTGTATTATTTTCCATTTCGAATTACCTTACATGATCGTTGTTCAAGTCATAGTCCGAAACACCCAAGAGTATTATTATGTCTTACATTGAGTCGCAATGTTTTACACATTATTCCTTTGATGTGATTCCAAGAGCTAATATGTTTATTTGCTCATGACTTTTTCCGCCCGGGCTGGGATATGAATAAGTGGGACAAAAATCGTTAGATGGACTGATTGTTGGGCTAGTATACTACTTGGCCGAAATGTTTTTGAACTGGAATTTATCTACAAAGACATACATATATCAGTCCCGTGCAACTTTAGTGCTGATGCGCCGGAATGAGGGAACCAGAAAGCTAAAAAGCAAAAGTTTGGGGAGAAAGTCGAGAATTTCCTTAAAAGACAGAATACATCGTACTCCGAAACACAATTGGCACAACAACTTACCGGTCTAAATTTTAGACAAAGTAATTTCCCTTTAAACTCTGCCGAACCCAAAAATTATTGTACATAAAAGACGCATAAAAAATATTAGTAAAGCAGAAAAAAGTTATAGAATCGGTAATCGAAAACCCGAAGAGCAGAGAACATGTAATGCTTTACTCTGTTTCAAGATGGAATGCTAGTCCGTAAAATGAAAGGCTCACGATGCTATGGATATCACCAGAATTTAATGGAATTGATTGAATGGTTCTCGAGCACAGAGCAATATGGATGCACTTGGACGAATATCTATTATAGTATTTGTGCAGATACGAAATTCGTTGTTAGAAATTTGCTTCTAGATCTGGTTCTTGTTATTTAACGAAGCGCCGCTCGCTCTGCAGACTCTGCCTTGGTAGCAATGTCCTTTTTTAGCGAGACTATTTGTTCCTCTTTTCTTGATTTCAATACAGGCATCAATTCAGTTTCTAGAATATGTGGTAGAGTGCGGATTTTATTTTCAACAATATCTCTCATCTGTTCTAAATTCTTAGCACGGATCTTTAAAATCAGGTCGAAGGTACCATGCATTTCATGAACCTCTAATACCTCATCCACGAGGCAAAGGTCAAGAATTACGCTTTCTACAGAACCCGGTTCAGTGTTGATACCCATGAATGCCAGATGATCATATCCAAGTCGATCATTATCAACAGACAGCGTAAACTTGTTGATTATTCCTGCATCAACCATCCGGCGGACCCTTATGTGTATCGTCGCGTCAGATACGCCTATTTGTTTTGCAATTTCTACGAATGGTGTTGACGAATCCTCACCTAACTTGTCCAAAATTTTGAGATTTACATCATCTAATAATTCGTAGTCGAATTGCATGCCATTAGATGTGCGCCATCATCTGTTATATACTTTTATTGCATCCATATTAGAGGCTGATCTTGGATGAAAGTCAGAGCAGAATATGAGCATAGTGATACATTAGCTGATAACATGATTAATCAATTATACATCAATTTAAATATCCATTTTTGGTAATAGAAGATTGAGAGGGAAACGCCTAATGAAACCCAACAATTTTGCCATGAAAGACTGGCATTTAGAACATGTCGAAAAGGTTATCATCCGTTATATCAAAGGCATATCTCCCGATGCGTCATCTTTTGAAAAGCGTAATTTCAAAAAATATGGTACTATTTCGAGCTGCGCTAAGCAGATAGAATACGACATAAAACATGGTGTGACAATCGAAGATGTTCTGACGGTCATGCAAAGAATCAGATACGACAAATCTTTTTCTGAGTTGCGCGGGAATCCTGAGACAGTACAACGGTTAGACGAGTTGGAAAGGCAAGTTTCCGCTCCAAAGAAAGTCGCTTCTTGGTAGTACTAAATGTTCGAATTGGATCTACAATTAATCCTTTTCTCGCAAGGAAAGAGATCTTATTTGCCCCAATAGAAATTAGTTCTTATCGAGAAACAGAATAATCCACGGTACTTAGCGAGTCCGAGGTTTTCGTCAACATCATAATTTTTTAGTCCTCCACTAAACACCCGCAGCTTTCGGCGATAAACAGAGAATATATCGTGTAATGCCATGCTAGCACCTATGGGTAATATATAAATGTGAAGCATTTGATGACCCGCAATAGGCATTATGTCGGGACACCGATTTACGGAAGGCAATCTGGTCATACTTTATGCAATATATCGAGGAAGATCCGCAGATGGACGAAGCTTACCTGATTACATGCTCGAACGGGTAAAAATATGTCTGGACACCCTGAGGATTATTACACGTTCAAAGCCAGATAAGCATAAAACCACAGTAACCGTTGTCGCAAACCTAGAATCTGTGGGAGTGGTTAAAGAAGCATTGCTAAAAGAAGGAGTTGACGAAAAAATAATTGTGATAGACTCCAGCCCAAAGAATATTGCCCAAACTTTCGACCGAGTTCTAGATATGATTAAATCGCGGATTAATCCTCCCCATATCTATTTCGTCGGCTCTGTTTGGCAAAGAGATATTTACGACTCTATTGTAGTATCCAAGCTTAAGGGATATAGAGTTCAATTCGAGGGAGCTTTAGATCACAGACCTGTCCACGAAGTTGAACAAGAAAGGGCGTTTGAAGCTCCGAGAAAAAATTCTGAGTATTACAAAAAGAAAGCAAAAGATAAAGCAATCAATATGCTTCTAAACCACATATTCCCTGAAAAATAACCATTGTGTATACCTAGTGGTCAGACTAAATCGTTAAGATTTAATATCTACGATATGCCCGGCTACTTGGACGTATGTGTGCGGTCATCGTCTAGTTTGGTCAGGACACTGGCCTTCCAGGTATTTCATGTCCATGAATACGAGGACAGCCCGTAACCCGGGACTCTACCTTGTTAAAGATAGAGCGGGAGTTCAAATCCCGGTGACCGCACCATATTTACGAATCCATATACTGGAGCTGTAAATATAGTACATGTCTTCCACCTGGAATTTCACACGTTGAGAACAGATGGAATAATAATTTCCGGTGTAGCTGTCGGCTAGTGCAAGGGCTGTGATCTTGGTTTGCAAAGATTGTTCAAGATATCTAATCTCAATCTGTTGTTTCTGTGATCCTTTTTCTACTTCTTCATGTCCTTCTTCTAAAAACTTTAATGTTACATATTTGATTCTATCACTTACAGGTGTCAGAATTCTAGTGGTTACACTACGATGCTTCTTCTAATAATTTTATTACTCCCAAGCGTTCTTGACGATGAAAAGCATTAGCTGTTGGGAAGGTTATCAATATTTCATGATCAGCGGTTTGGACAAGATCGAAAATAGTCTTTTGAATTCCGTTGGGATCTGCAATAGTATCTATAAAGCTAAGAATCACTCCTTCAATTTCTTTTATTTTTTGGTCCGCCGGTATCGCTTCATTCCAGAGAGTTTCAACTAGAT
This sequence comes from Nitrosopumilales archaeon, assembly GCA_009665115.1. Taxonomy (GTDB): domain Archaea; phylum Thermoproteota; class Nitrososphaeria; order Nitrososphaerales; family Nitrososphaeraceae; genus Nitrosopolaris. The sequence continues at coordinate 2,208 of WJXE01000013.1, read as the reverse complement.
ATTTATGCTATTCTAAAATTGCTCTTACGTCACTATAGATTACTTGTTGCAATAATGTTGCATCTTACAGCGCTGCAGAAGCCATCTATTCTCTCACTAATAGCAAAGTTACCCTTAGTTCCTTGCAAAGACGAAGTTCATCAATTTTCATCAGCACTCTGCAACAAGGTAAGTTATCTATGGTAAATTCCACGATGTACCTTGACTTTACTCTTCTTCTTTTAAAAAAATCAATTCCCATTGATACAGATGGCCATGTATCATCAGCGTACATATCCCAACTTTTGGTTGCTCTTGATAAAAATCCTAATATTGTTTCGGTATTTTCAATACCATAAGACTTTCTGTCTTTTCAGTACCCTCATTTGATGAAATTGTCACAGATTGTCACATATTTGTAGTAGTTGAGATATGACAATAAAAACGTCCCCCGATAGTATATAGTACGCGGTATATAGTCTATATAGTATATCTCTAAGTGAAGCAAGGTTGGTTTTGTCCGCAAATATCTTTCGGAATTGTCTGAGTGCGTTAGTGTTAGCCTAGGCTCTAGACCTCATGATGATTTCTACAAGTGCAGTGTTTACTGTCGTTTATACGACAGGATGTGGTAATCTGAGCTGTGTCGGTTATACTGAATTAGATTAAAGAACAGTACTAAACTGTTTTGATGATGAACTAACTCCTGAATCCAGATCTACTACACCTTCGGCTTTCCATTTGATTTGCTTGAGTGTTGCAGGATTTTGTATTACTTTGAAGATCTGGGAATTAGAATGAGAGTTAACAACTGGGAATTGCGATTGTATTGTTATTGTAGTGTTCGAGAATAGTTGAGGTCTTCCATTAACTGGAACATCCGCGTAGGACAATGATCCTTGACCTAACAGAGTACCATTTGCGAACAGCTGGTAATCGATTCCGGAAGTTGTCAATGTCGTGTCGGTCGGATTGTGAACGCTAAAAAATACATTTAGATTGATCAAACTACTGCCAGTTACATTTACGACTTCTACCTTGGCAAGAGCTATGCTCACCGTATTTAGATTAGTTGGAAGAGTAATAGTAAGAATCAACGGCAAGAAAACAATTGCTATCGCAACTGCTGCTATTGCTGCGATAAGAACAATCCTGCGGCGACTTAGGAACATAATTTGTTCAAGGATAGCTGAATATAAGAGTGAATTAAAACCTTTCTTCTGATAACGTGGACAATATAACATAATAATTACAAGCGTTTATAATTCCCGGGCATTCTTCGCGGATAGTTGCATTTTTATGAACTTACGGCAAAATTCTCTTTTCTAAGAATTATCCTCGCTGTTGCTACACTTTTGACATATTTGATACACATCAGAACTAATAATATAATAACAAGAAAGCAAATCGAGTCTGGAAATGAAGGCAGCGCAAATGTTCAATCCATGCGTTCAAGAATAACCTATGTCGCACGATCAGTGGTTATTATCTCTGTCGCGATCCTTTTCGTTGCAGAATTCCTCCATTGTGGATTATATGTCATTAGTTTACGATTACTCGAAATCACTCCATTATGACGATAAGTTTATTCAATACTTCTGGTGTAAGTTTCTCGTCTTCCGAATTAAGTTCAGGCAGCAATCTAGATAAATAGTTATTTGCGTGTCCTGTTATTCGAATACTTTTGTAAATAGAGTAAAATTAATGCGAAATAGAATAAAAAACGGCGGATTTGTCCCTAAGGGTGTTACTAATACTAATCACGGATTTTGGAATTTGTATAAAACTATCGCTATCCCTCCTGGGAGGGCGAAGGCCAAGTTGTTTTATGAGAAGTAGATGAAAATGTCCCCTCTGAAGAAAATGTAATTGATCTTTCTAAAAACATTCAGAAAACCCATGACGTGAAGAAGATAACCCAATATATTGTAGACGCTATGTTGGATCATCCAGATGGTATTCTATCCATCGCTACTCTTCTTAGCGGGTGATTACAGAGAAGACAATAGACAGTCCTATGCAGAAACTGAGGTGGCGGGGATAGTTTACGTTTCATATTGCCAATAAATTCGTTATGTATAGAGATTAATCCTTTATTTTCGTCTAACTTTGAATTCCCATCTGTTTCTTATACAACGCTAGTTATGAATGTCTATGCGTTACTGTAAAAGATACTCGCTCATAAGGGGAGAATTCTAACAATCTTTGTCAATCTGTACGCCACTACCG
>WJXE01000120.1 GCA_009665115.1 Nitrosopumilales archaeon | reverse complement strand
AGATTATATATTATGTACTAGTTTGATCTGATCAGATAGTACACCCGGCTCCCAAAAATCTGCCCAGACTTTTGGTGCGATACGCACGAAAACGAGGTCATCATTATTCATTAAACAGTCTGACATGTTCGGCCATCATACATCTATTGGAAACCACATCCATGCCATTCTCTTTTGCCTTCGCCTCAGCTTCTTCATTATAAATTCCTTCTTGCATCCAGATAACTTTGATTCCTGACTTCTTGACTGCCTCGGTAACAACGGCCGGTACATCTTCCGGCTTTCTGAAAACATCAACTATATCGATTAAATCAGGTATTTCCGTGATAGATTGATATGACTTTCTTCCCATTACCTCAGTAGCTGTAGGATTTACCGGGATAACATTATAGCCCCGTTCAATAAGATATTTGGGGACAAAATTGGAGGGCTTTTCTTGGTTTTTTGACATTCCTACTACTGCAATATTTTTGAGAGCGAAGATTGTTCTCAACTCTGAGTCGGAGTGAGAATCTGTTTTTATTATTGGATTTGCCATACTGCCAGATCCACATCTCTATTTATCAATGAAGAGATTGCCCTGACTACACTAAAAAAGACTTCGTTCAGATAGGTCATAAGTCATTCATATTTACATTCACATAGATGTGGATATATTAACGAAAAGGCTAATCTGCCTTCTTGGCCGTCCAAGCATCCAATGAACGACGCAACAATAGTTGCATAAAAGTAGCAGTACCATTATATTGTTGTTGCAGACTTTCGTAGAACGTCAAATACCCTGCATCTCAATAGATAAATAGATATTGCAGATATGGCTCAAAAAGAGAAAAAAGAATTAGGATAAAAGGCTTGATGGTAATTGGTCAGAAAAGAAATAAAATATGTAATAATTATTGCTCTTGGCATCGCTATTATCTTTCTTGGTATCCGCTTTGCTTTTGGTGTGACAAATCCATTCTACGTTGTCGCTAGCGGTAGTATGATACCCAAACTCAACATAGGTGATTTTGTTATCGTAAGCCACAACGTCCCGTTTGAAAGCTTGAAAGTAGGAGATATCATAGTGTTCAGAACATTTGGAACGACAGACACAGGACAGCACGAAATTATAGTTCACAGAGTAGCTCAGATAGTAACTGACAGCCACGGCGACAGAATTATCAGGACTAAAGGAGACGCCAACGCTGATTCGATCCCTTCCCTAGATTATCCTATCTTTCAACAAAACTATATTGGTAAGGTGGTTTATGTCATACCACAGTTAGGGATAATTACCGATGCTCTTCGCCCTCCGACAAACTATATCTTGATTGGACTTATTTTAATAGTTCTGATTTATTATCTTAGAAAAAAGAACGAACCACCTAGCGATAAAAAATCGTAACACCAGACACTAGTAATAGTACGTTCAATATCACTAGGGTATTATGTCCGTGGGTTCTTCAAGGCAATCGGTCATTTCCATAGTTCTTGTAATCTTGCAGATAACGAAATGGCTCCATACAACCCTATAGAAGAAATGTGCTATGTTGCATAACTGAGTCTTCTGTTAGTATGGTTTGACCTAGCTACCTTTAGCTTACCTATCATGACACTATCTGGTGATCGACTGGCATATCTATAATGAATCATTGGTTAGACGTGGAGAGGTAGTTCTAGATTTTGATACGGTAAGTGTTCAAGATTTTATCTCATGAAATTATTTGTACATCATTTGTGAAGGCTTTTCTTTCCACTTTCCTGCTGCTTCGTCGGCCGCGGATGAAATCAAGAAGGCAAAGGCAGTCTACTCGATTCTATTCGCTTATTTCCTTTTCATTTGAAATCAACTACGAGCTTTATATCGTATTCTGTCCAATTCAACTCATAGGTTGGTGATATCTTTTTGTCTACAAAATCCAGTAATAGCCATGAGCGATGCGACACTGCAACAACAGATGAGCCGTTAGAAGAATTGAATAGACAGTTAATGCTGATCTGTTTATTGATGTAAATAGATGGCCAACGAGGACTTCAATGCTACAACGAGGAACTCTCAGCGGCAGACCATATTGAATTTGTATAATTCAGCAATTCCAACGGAAATAATCTCCTTTCAGCTAGATATCAGCCAAGAAGAAGTTGAAAATATCATAGAAGATGACAGGAAAGAACAAGAAAAGTTATCACTTAAAGGGGCGTCATCGCCAGATGCTTCTATGGGTTTATTTTATCTTGATGCCGTCGTTAACATTGACCTCGCTATCAAACACGCACAGAATAGTATGTGGGAGGCTTTGAAGTCAGAGCCAAAGTTTGACATTTCAATGGAAGAAACAGATAAAATTTTAGAGAAATTTGCTAAATCCAAAGTTACTCTTGTAATTTTGCATGTTGATCTTGTAGACTCAACCAGGCTGTTAATGACACTGCCAGTTGATAGACTCTCAACGATAATTCAGGCATTTACTCGAGAAATGTCTTTAATAATAGAAGCATACGGAGGATATATCCTGAAGTATATTGGAGATGCAATTTTAGCTTTCTTCACTGTAAACATACTAGAGGAGCTATATTTGCCATGTGTAAACGCAGTTAATTGTGCAAGATCTGTGATTAAGATAATCCAAAATGGTATAAACCCAATTCTTGATCAAAATGGTTACCCTGAGATGAGCGTTCGTATTGGCATAGATGTCGGTGACCAGAACGCGGTATTGCAGTATGGTTGGGATATTATTCACACATTGGATAATAACAAACACGAACAAATAATGAAAAGGCCGCACTATGACATCATGGGTTATACTGTTAGTGTTGCAGTAAAAATGACAGGACTCGCAAAGCCCAATCGATTTGTCGTTGGTCAGTTAGTATATGATGCATTGGATGAAAAACAAAAGTCAGCATTTAAAGCATTGAACGTTGGCTCAGATATCTGGAGCTATGTCGGCAGTAGGACTGGAGTCACTTACAGTGTTTATAGTAGCATAGCATGACTAAGGCTATTTTTTATCCTTGGAATGCTTATGAGATAATCTGGTATTCGGGAGATTAACATACTGTTATAAGTTTTACTGTTATTAGTCTCCATTTATCTATGACTTATTCAATACTTCGATCGTTTAATGTTTCTCGATATCTTGTAATGGCAATACTTAGAATCTATAGACGAAATTCGACCTTTGTGGACTTGGCTGAATTGGTAGAAGAAATTAGTGGATTGGGACTAGTCGATGCACTTAAAAAATATCATAATATACCACTTGAAAAGGAAGCCAAGAGCATAGTTGCAGGACCTAGCTTTCTTCAGTACTTGAACAAATTATTTCAAATTCAACTATCAGCTGGAGACATCATACAATTTGAATCTGGAAATACGAGCAAATACTATATGCTCTCTGTAACTGGAACATGGGATGAGATAATAAAACTGCAATAACGTTCGTCAGACGGCGGCAAACAGCAAATGCATAAGCCACTTGGCTACTGTGGTGTTTATGTGTATCACCATGTGTGAGTCGTGCTTGATACTCTTTTGATGTTACCTAAGTGAAGGTGTGTATTCAGACTCCTGAGAAATTTTTCGAGATCAAACGCAGATTCTACTTACTACTAATATGTTCTCATAGACTCGAAGCAAATATTTGTCTCATCTCATCGGCTACCTATCGTTTTCTTCGACTTGATTTTAGAACCAACTTGCCATAATCCAGTAACACAAGCCAGATGCAGTACCACGACTATTCCTCCTACTCATTTGCTATTCATTTGGATCTCACCCTTGTGCTATTCGCTCTTTTTCTGTGATCTTTTCTGAGATCTGTCATCTCTTTATGGATCTTGTCTAGTTGCTCTGTCATCTCTGACCTTTGCTCAAAGAAAACAAACCCATGCCACGTACGTGCTCCCGATTGCTTGATCTCGACATAGGGTTCATCACGATATTCCTTTTTTACCCACTCAAGAAATTTGTTAAGGCTCTTAGTAAGTTCTTTTGCCAATTGAGCTTCAATGTGCGTACAACAGGACGAAAATACACATACTCAGAAGTTGTTGAATATCAGAAGGAATTCATGTCAGATGTGTTAGATCAGCACACTGATACATAACTAACTATTAAAACTGTATCAATGACCGACTCTATATATGGTTATGATACAAACATTCCGAAAAGCGAAAGCGAGTTGCTGCCGTATCATGATCTTTTTTGTTAAAGATATTTGTGATATAGATATGAAATTGGAAGGATGGACTAAGTTGGGTAAAGTCACAAAGTATAGTGGCCAGCATAATAATGGTGACATTATTCTAAACTCTGATAATGTCACATACGATGATCTACAAACACTAGATGAAAATAAGCTAATACATGAACATAACTTTGTACCAGTTACGGTGGCGAATGCGAAACACTTGGTTCGGTGTCTTACATGTGGTGCTTCTTATTGTGAGATATGTGGGAAGGTACAGGACAACGCTAGAGTTGCCAAATTAATAGATCTTGGAGCTAGAGATGAACTGGTCTGGAAAGTAGACATGAAAGAAAACCAAGCAGAAATAGCAGTATCATCTAAAAGATAGTGGCTTCATCTCCGTAAAGGCTGAATGTTATCACGGTATTCGATTTTAACACACTAGATTCATTTATTTTGAGAATCAGACATGGGGAGGTAAAGCATGGAAAGGATTTGTAATTGCGAAAAATAAATACGAAGTCGACCGGATGTACTATTATGCGACAGTTATTCAGAAATTGCAAAAGGAACTTGGATTACGAATCAGTTCATTTCCTGATTTAGCATTGATGGCTCAAGAATATATCGATGATGATTCAGAATGCGGAACTAATACTGAAGAAATGACTGGAGAAGAAATATTACAATTGCTCACGAAGCACGATAGGGAATTCCTCGATAAATATGAGAGGGAACATAGAAAAGAATATGTATTTTATAGGAAGTGGCAACACGCTTCCTTGTATCAAAGTTTCATGTCGAGGGAGACATCCAGACAGATAAACATCAACCGGGGTAAGCAATTCTTATATTGAATTTAGATCATACCTGACCGTATCAATATGGATTTACAGTCAATAGAAAATAATAGTTGCAAAAGATAAATTTGCAGATACCTTATGTAAGCAAGGAAGAATGCGAAACAATACAAGAGTGTGAAAAATACTTGAAAAAAGAGTACGCGAGGGCCGACTTTCTGCGCATTGTAGTTTTTAGAGCAATTATCGGAACAGGCTGAATAAATAAATTGTGGTCATGCTTTGTATGATCATTGCTTCAATTCTAATTACAACCGTTAATACATTCTTTGACTACCTATCTCCGTTATATCTGCCTTGACTATCCGATCCCTCCAATAACCACTTGCACCTGTCACTAGAATTCGCATCTGTTTGATTCTTGCTGTTTACTATTGTCTCTTTTGCAGCTGAAAACCATATCGCAACTCGCAAGGGAATTATAAAAGAGAAAATATTATGTCAGCTCCTTCTTTTGGAAACGAAAAACTATCATGTTTACTCCCTCTTCTTATTGCGCGAAGATTGGAACTTGGCTAGTGCAAGCTGCAGAAGATACTTTTGGTCGTCGAGTGCTTTGGATTTCCAATAGTATTTATTAACAAAGTAAGAAACACACCACTAAATAGCACTATTTACTATAATTGTAAATAGAAAGCCATAGTAGTATTTCATAATTATTTCGGTTATAGTACCACCTATCAGAAATGGTATTTGGCATGCCACTATCGACTTTAGAATAATATCCATTCTATATTTAATTCAAATAGTAATTTGTCTCTCTTCACTTATCAATCTATGTAGGAATTGTTATTGAAGCGGGAAA
>WJXE01000119.1 GCA_009665115.1 Nitrosopumilales archaeon | reverse complement strand
AACTCCTTGGCCATATACTGTGCAAAACCCATAGATTAAACTAGATGTTATTGATATAAATCCTTTCTTCCTAGATTCTAGGATTCTGTGCGCGGTACATAAATAAATAAATATATTTTAGCTCTATTCATCTCTTTGCTCAAGCTAAATTCGATATTACAAAAAATAAGAAAAAGAAGAAGAAAACCCAGCTGATTTTTTTATGAGCAGAATATCGATAATCCGATTTACTTTAGAAAATATCATTCCCCAAGCAAGCAGATAGTGTTCTCCTTAAGGGACGATTAGTATACGTGTCACTTTATTTACGTTGCCTAGTTAATTACTTTAGATAGTCTTATAAGCTGTGTATAATGGTTGCAAATGTAATGGATATGAAGGGCCGGTTTGCAGCATAACACAAAGAGGAATCACATGATACGTGGTTCAAAGGATCGGCACTATGTTCGAGAGAATCATCAATCAATGTCATGCTGGCTTATTATCTTAACCAATTCAATAGTTGTAATACACATTATTCTAACAATTTCTGCAAACTTTGAGACTCTATGAATAGAATTCTTTTAGAAAGAAACAAGAATAATCCCATCCTCATTCCAGATAAATCTAATTGGTGGGAATCCAAAGCCGCATTTAACTGTGCCATTCTGTGCTATGATAATAGAATTCACATGCTTTATAGAGCGATAGGCGAATATGAAAAGTATATTTCAAGAATAGGATATGCCTCCAGCACAGACGGGATTTGGTTTGATAGGTCCAAAGACGCTGCTATGGCGCCCGAAGAGGAGTATGAAAAATACGGGATCGAAGATCCGCGGCTGGTAGAGATAGATCGCCAGATATTTTTAAGCTATGTGATACTTTCGGATTACGTGAGCGAGGGCCCAACAGCATCTACTGCATTGGCAACTACTACTGATTTTAAGAATTATACAAGACTGGGCATCATAACAAGCAAAGGATCAGACAATAAAGATGTTGTTCTTTTCCCAGAAAAAACAAATCTAAAATCAATTAATGCAGAGGAAAAAGGAGGAAATACAAATAAGTACTTGTTTTTACATAGGCCAGCCAGTTGGATCGGTTCAAAATTTGGAGTAGATAGGCCCAGTATTTGGCTTGGGGAGGGTAATGCACTTACTAATTTCGAAAAACATACTCTACTTCTGAAACCGGAGCAAGAATGGGAGGCATTAAAGATTGGAGCAGGACCTCCTCCAGTAAAAACTAAAGATGGTTGGCTGTTGATATACCACGGAAAAGATACGCAGGCTGTTTATAGGGCTGGCGCTGCGCTTCTCGATCTCAAGGATCCCACCAAAGTCCTCGGAAGGACAAAGAGACCTATTCTCGAACCGTTAGAGCCATATGAAAAGAATGGAGACGTAAACAACGTGGTTTTTCCTACCGGGGTTTGCACCATGGACGGTACATTATTTGTTTATTACGGTGCAGCGGACAAAGTTTGTTGTCTGGCAACGATAGACCTCGAAACGTTGCTGGATTACATTCTACATGAGAACCGTGTCAATTGTTAGATCATTATAGATTTATGCCGCCATCATGATCAATTTACATGACTTAACCTCACCCAACCTCGCATACAGTATAGCATATACAATAGCGGATTAGTGGGGGGTGTACGACGAATAAATTTCCACTCCTCACAAGGCAACAAGCACATTTTTTTTGTAAGCAGAACTTTGCTTCTTCATGCTCACAAATTGGACACAAACACGGCTGCCTATTGATATCCGTAATCGACTTCTGCTGTTTATATTTTGCACCCACGTTTGACCAGAGGGCATCTGAGGGTAAGCCTACAACAAAAAAGACGATGATAATCCGTATCCGAATATGTTACTTGAGTATTCGCACTACGAATATGTTACTTCAAAACACATTGGACCCACATATTGTACCATAAAGGAAAGCCAGCGCGTTGTGATGTCCATACTATGTCGCGCGGGCTATTAGGAACGTCTCTTGTTTAAGGATAATGGTAATGTCAATGTTCATTGAATTGGGAAAGGTTCTATAATCTTGCCTCTGAGGCTAGTTTGATTGTAATTTCTTCGCCATTTCCGATTGGTACTGTTACTGACTGCAGGGAAGGTTTACTGCGAACATAATTTGCATACTCCTCCATAAGAGGCCGGTAATCTTCGGGATACAACATATTGTCCGTTGCAACAATGCCCCCGGTTCTTAGCATTGGAAGAACCAAATCAAGGTATTCTCTCAAATACTCTTTGTCTGCATCGAAGAATACAAAGTCGAATAAGCCGTCTGTTTTTTTGATGTGGTTCTTGCCGTCGAAATTTTTCAATAGCTCATGAAGTATGTTCCTTGCGTTACCCTCAAGCACTTCAATCAGGCCGTTGACTCCGGCTTCATCAAAATTTTTAGTGGCCCTTTCGATCTTAGAGTGATTCATATCTACAGTGATAATATGTTTCTCTGCTCCCTCTGGTCCAGTCGTAGCATCCTGAATCATTGCTTCAGCAAACCACAGTGTCGAGTAACCAACAGAAGTTCCTATTTCTAGAATTCTCCTGGCATGCATAGCACTAAGGAGTATTTTAAAAAACATCCCAGTATCAGGTGTGATTGCAAGCATCTCGTCTTCAGGAAGAACTTTTATCTCTCCAGAACGCTCGCGTTTGGATTGTTCTCCAAGTCTGGCAAGAATCTTGTTTATGTTCCCACTCACACGACTACATAAACTAGTATAGTCATTTAAATCCACAGGAGAATTCATGTGTGCGCCGGTTGCTCAAGGCTTGGCCTTTTCAAAAGAACGTATAGTAGAGAGAACCTCTACGCTCAACTTTATAGTGTGGGCACCGGCATCGTCTGAGTTGTAATGAGACAATTGTTCAAGGAATTTTGACTTATCTCGGCCCCGCTCGTACATGCCACCTGACTCCTTTATACAGAGTGGGAATTTTTGCATTTTCACTCCTTTAGATTTTAGATAATAAATGAAATGTTTGTATGCGTCAACATCATACCAGTCCCACGCCTTCTCTTCACAGCACATTATCCAGACATCTATAGTATTCTGGAAGAGAGCTTTGGAACGAAGGTCTTCAAGACTCATTATATTTCAACTCGGGTTTTCTGTATTTTGAATCTATCGTTTTAGCCTCTATTTATCTAGGATTCACATACTTGAACAATAACAGCAGAATTTGAAATTATTACCGATGTAGGGTTAAATTCCAATATTAAATTTGTGTTGTCGCCCTCTTCGATTTTGTGCTCTCGTTGATTGTAGTGAGATGAATAACTACTGGGTGAGGGAGACTTCTATGTAAACGTCATCAGGTATTTTCAATCTCATTAGCTGTCGTATTGACCTGTCATCAGCACCTAGATCTATTACTCGTCTGTGAATACGAAGTTCATATTTGTCATAAGTGTTTGTTCCTTGTCCACAAGGCGATTTCCTGGTAACAACTTTCATCTTTTTAGTCGGGAGAGGATGCGGACCTTTCAATCTGATTCCATTTTTTTCTCCAATTCCTTTTATTTCTGTACATACTCCTTCAAGAGTTGATAGGTTTGTACTTGTAAGCTTTATTCGTGCTTCTTGTGGCATCTTGTTTCACTTATTATTTTTTTGACGGGTCATATTTCTCTGTAATCGATTTGACTACGCCGGCAGCGATAGTTGTGCCCATGTCTCTTAAAGCAAATCTTCCAATCTCGGGGAATTCTTTGAACGTTTCAATCGCTAGTGGCCTTACTGGTTTTATCTTTACAATTGCGGCATCCCCAGTCTTCAAGAACTTTGGTTTCTCTTCTACTGTGCCTCCTGTTTTCGGATCAATCTTTGCGAGGAACTCTGATAGAGTTGCCGCTACCTGTGCTGTATGTGCATGCAATACTGGCGTGTATCCCGGGGCCATCGCAGTAGGATGATGGATGACTATGATTTGTGCTTCAAATTCCTTCGCCACCGTAGGAGGATTATCGGTTGGGCCAATTACATCTCCGCGCTTTATTCCCTTCTTATCTACGCCTCTGAGGTTAAAACCGATGTTGTCACCTGCCTCTGCCGAGTCCATCTGTGTGTGGTGAGTTTCGATCGACTTTACCTCTCCAGTAATCCCGGACGGCATAACTATAACTTTATCGTTAGCCTTAACCCTACCGGTTTCCACTCTGCCAACAGGTACCGTGCCTACTCCAGTTATTGAGTACACGTCTTGAACAGGGATTCTGAGTGGTTTTCCTATAGGCTTTTCAGGAGGATCAAACATATCCAAAGCATCAACAAGAGTGGGTCCTTTGTACCACGGCATGTTTTCAGACTTTTTGATCAGGTTGTCTCCCTTCCATCCTGAGACCGGGACAAAATTTATTTTGGTCGTATTGTAGCCTACCAACTTTAACATTTTTTCGACAATGTCTTTCACCTCTTTGTACCGAGCCTCAGCATAGCCGACGTCATCCGTCTTATTGAGTGCTACAACCATCTGCCCGACTCCCAGAGTTCGTGCAAGAAACGCATGTTCTCTGGCTTGCCCACCGGGTTCAGTAGCCGCTTCTGTTTCACCTGGCTTGAGCGAGACAACTAGAATGGCTACGTCTGCCTCTGATGCGCCTGTTATCATATTCTTAATAAAGTCTCTGTGACCTGGAGCATCAATCAAAGTGTAAAAATACTTTTGCGTTTCAAACTTCTGAAAAGCGAGATCGATAGTAATACCTCTGTCCCTTTCGTCCTTAATACTGTCTAGAACCCAAGCATATTTGAAGGTATCACCTTTTCCTGTTGCTTCTGACTCCTTAGCAAATGCATCAATGGTGCGTTGTTCGATAACACCCAAATCTACCATCATATGGCCCACGATAGTTGATTTACCGTTATCGACATGACCTACAACCACTAAATTCATGTGTGGTTTTTTGCTTGCGCTCATATCGGGTAAACATTCAAAGGGGCTTTATTTGTATTTCGATAAAATTGTTTCCTAAATATTGTAACAATTATAATGATATGATGTCGATGTTACCGAAACTGCTTTTTATTGAGCTCTATAAACAAGGCAATAGCAAGAGATCCCACGGAATGTATTCGTAGAAAAGGGCAGACTGACCCGCAGATCTCAAATCAGACTGTTATGCACTAAAATAAGAAAACACAATTCTCACATTTATTTGTCTCTCTGTTCCCCTTGTCATGGAACTGATGGCAGTTAGGCAGTTAAACGGTAATTGACCGGGTTGGTACTGTCCGCCGATAATCGTCTTCAAGTCTTACAATGTCATCTTCCTTAAATCTGCCATATGATATTTCAAGAATAATGCATTGTCCTCCTACTGCCTTCACCCTATGTTTTGCACCCATTGGAATCACAATACTTTCACCTTCTTTCAAAATTAGTAATTTCTCCTCTAGTTGTACCTCTGCAATACCCTTTACGATTTTCCAGAATTCCCATCTTTCGCTATGATACTGAAGACTAAGTCTGGAGTTCGCATTAACATATATTAGTTTGACTGTGCATTGCTGATTTTCGTGAAATTTCTCAAAGCTTCCCCAAGGTCTGTCCTCGGAGTAAATGTCCATGCCAAGAAAACGTACAAAAGTAATTTAATAATTACTGCTCTATATTATTCAAACATCTACTAGTTTCTTTCAATATCACCGTTTCTTTTCTGAATTTATTTTTTTTTATTTGGACATGCTTTAGCTGAGCGGAAAATAAGCTACACCCAGATCATAAGTAACCTGGTAAAAACCAGTTGTGGCTTTATTACGGAGATGGATGAATGAATAAACTCATGAATGAATGCGAATTTTATAGTTTGTAGTACGAGTATGCATAATTCATCTGTAATTGGTTAAGCTCGCGGGTTCCAAGATGCTTACCTTGAAAATGGCCAATACGATAGTTGATAACTCACGGCGAATAACTCATATGCAAGCAAGCGATTGGCAACTACTGATAATTTTGCTATTGAACAAGGTAAGGCGCAAAGAGCGATAG
>WJXE01000118.1 GCA_009665115.1 Nitrosopumilales archaeon | reverse complement strand
ATTCAAATGCGACAACTGTGGGAAGAAGTTCAAGACCAAAATAGAATTAGAACAACATCGCCGAAACGAACACAAAATCTAAGTTACAATTAAAAGCACTTAGTATAGACGAAAAAACTGAGACGGTTCTCCCTCTCCTTTTGGCTCTACCTGATTCAGTCAGGATCAGGATTTTAGTTTACATCCGTTGAATGGAATTCATGAGATAGACTGTGAGGGTGTTCGTAAGTTGGTTCCCTTTGCTCCTCGAGCACTGGATGTTTTCTAAGTACTTTGTACAGCCATTCCTTCCCTCTCTTATTTCTGGACAGCTTGCTCCTTTCAGAATACCTGGATAGATACGTTGCAACAACGCTAAGCTGAATGGGCTCTTGGTACTCATCCTCGTAGATTTCTAGGATATCGGATGAAGTAAAGGTGCTATAAGGGAATTTTCGTTCTACAAGATTCCATATCTTGGAACCTACTGACGTCAAGTTATCCTTCTCTCTGAGTTTTGCGTTATCCTCAAAATTGTCTTTGCCCTTCACTTCTAGGAGATCTAGAACTTCAATGAATTTGATAATCTTGGTCTTTGAGATATTACCTTCTAGCGCTAGATCATATTTTCCTCCATCCGCATCCTCAAGTTGAATTTTTATTTTTTTCCTGCTCATTATTGATCTGCTGGGTGTTTACTGTATATGCACCAAGATGTTAATTCTTAACAGGACTACTAACAATCCTGGTGACAAACAGCTTAGCATTTATTAACTGCACACTAAGCCACGTAATCAGGCTGGCTGGCTGTGTAACGTAGCCTGTGAAATAAACCTTCTTGCGACGTCTAATAAATTAGTTCATTGCTCTTAAATGTGGAATAATGACCATTTCGTAATATGAAGGTAGTTGGACAAGAAGTTTTAATTTTGTCAATATCAATGATGTTAGCAATCTCGTACTGCTCTACTGCTCTTTCTATGCAACTTGCAGCTGCATCTACGTCTCATAGCAACGGGACACAGTTTAGCGTTGTTCTGGTTCGTAGTAATACACAAAATGGACCGGTAAACATATCCGTTAATGATACCGTCGTGGCGTCGAATATCGATGTGACTAAAAAAAATAGTTTGGTCATACCTATCACAGTTCCAGACAAGCTCATAAATGGCACTATACGGATATGTGCAACCGCGGTGACACCGCCTGCCGCTCAGATTTGTACCGATGTTCAAAATACGAAGCAGGGCGGAAAAAATAAAGTCACTCTTGATTTGACAAAGGCCATAGCAGGATAACTACAACTTCGAAGATGGATTACTTTTTGAAGATGGGCTACCATTTATATAAAATGGAAAGTAGTACTTGGGTCATTGGCACACGATCATAGTGACGGTAATACTGGTAATAGTGGCAAACAGAGAAGAGTTAGTAAAAAAGGGATCTTCTTGACAGCCGCGATTGTCGCAGGCATTATCTTGGCCAGTTTCCTTGTATATATTATACCGTAAATTACTTCTTCTCATGGTACCCCATCTGACTCAGCACTTTGGAGCCACAAACGTTTTAGCTTTTTCTAATAATTGTTTTGCATTTTTGTACGTCAATTGATTGATTGCTGTGTCATATTCCGTCCAAGCGTATCCATCGTGTTCGGATGAAAGTATAACTTCGCGTGTATTGGTTTTAGCAATGTAAAAAATAACCCGTTTATGAACTAGTTTATCTATTCGTCTATAATAGTACTCTATGTTCGATATAAAGCCTTTAACAAATTCAATGTCATTGATTCCGGTTTCTTCATATATTTCTCGACGTGCAGTCTGGAATCCGTCTTCACCTAATTCGATGTTTCCCTTAGGAAAGTCCCAATGACCTGAAGTATGATGCAGTAACAAGTATTCTGTTCTCAGCAAATCCTCATTGTATAAATATAATATAGCACCGGCAGATTTTTCATCAAACATTACTCTTAGCACCCACATGATTTCACTGACTTTTTTGCCCTAAGCCCATTTGCTCATTTTTCAAGCTTTTCCGCTGTACGACTACTAAATGGATCATCCGTGGTTTCTGCTGATGGATCCGGTGGAGCATAATCATGAATATCTTCCCATTCCTTCGAAGATTGCCAGTAGTTACAATACCATCTGCGTGATCCAGCGTGATAATCTCCATGCTCAGGCATTTCTATAGATATTTATCACGATCAAATCGACTCATACTTATTCTTATCACGACGCTACTTGCCATATCTTCGTATTCTTCGTTGGTATGTTCTGATTGCCCTCATCAGGTCTATTTTGCGGAATTCCGGCCAGAAAACATCCATAAACACTAATTCGCTATACGCACTTTGCCATATTAGAAACCCGCTTAGACGTTTTTCTCCAGAAGTTCTCAATATCAAATCGGGTTCTGGCTGTGGCAAATGAGATGTGTAGAGACAGGATTCGATCACCTTTTCGTCGATATCTTCCACAGAGAGTTCACCAGTTTTAGTCATTAATGCAATTTTCCTTACAGCATCAACGAGCTCTTCCTGTCCACCGTAGGCAACTGCTATGTTTAGAAACATGGAGTTATACTTTGCCGTGTCTTCCTCTAGCTTATTCAATATTTCCTGAAGTTCCGTGGGGAGCAGTTTAACATTTCCTATTGCCTTGATTTTCATGCGACGCCGGTGTATTCTCGAGTCTTTGTGAAGCTTTTCTAGTTTTAACTGTAATAGTCGATAAATATTATCTACTTCTTCATCTTTTCTATCCAGATTCTCTGTGGACAACACGTACAAAGTAGTAATTTTAATACCTAATTCATGAATCCAATTCAATAGTTCCTCAGCTTTATCTGCGCCCATAAAATGACCACTTCCTGCTCGCATGAAGTTATACTTTGCCCATCGCCTGTTTCCGTCTAGTATGATCGCAATATGATTGGGAAGCGAGTTATTGAGAATTTGAGACTCCAGTCGTCGCTCATAAAGAGTGTAGAGTCCGCTGCGCTTAAAGAACGTGTCCGCAATAGCCCTACTGTCAATATCTTGAATCACGTTCAATACACAAAGCCTATGTGTTCGACAATGATTTTACTGTTTTGAAACAATTAGTTAAAATATTTCGAGGATTAATGCTTGAGATCTTCTCCACCCTTCCTGTTCCTGAAATATTGGAACAAGAACGTAGCCGCGACCAATGTTATAGCCAATCCTATTAACAACGAGGAAATTAAGCTAAACGGATTAGTTCGTTCGGTCAGAACAGATGTAAACTGCAGGATAGGAATATACAATAACGCCAGCACCACGAGTCGTAAAATATCGGACATTGTCAGGATACTGCCTTTGAACCAGTTACTCAAAAGCGATCCGGCTAGTATAGTCGCTATACCGATCCAAAGCAGAGTGATAGTACCATGAACAAAACTTCCAACTATGATTCTGTTACTTATAACATGCAGAGCGCCCATATTCGGCACAATTGCTTCATTAGGAATGCTCGAAAGGCCATTTACTATGGAAACCACAATTATCAATATTCCGGCAAAGGCAGAGAAAATTCGAATAAAACCAGTTGGTGTGGGTCTGCCAAGAGAACTTAGTGCCTTATCTATATCAAACGCTCTAATGATGAAAGCTACTCCTAAAATACTGAACACTAACGCTAGAGCCTCTTTCGTTAACCCAAAAAAGCTCGCAAGACTTGTTGCAACTAGGAGCGCGCCTGGAACTCCCAAAAAGAATTTCGAATAACGAGGGTCATAAGCAAGCATTTTTACGTACCTTCCTAAAACAGCGTATGAATATTCGACGCTTCTGCTATGTTTGATTATTATCCGCTGAATAGAAATGACGGGAACCATGGTTTGAATCACAGGCACAACAGTCTCATCATCTTCGCCATCGGAGACGATTACAGCGGCGTCTGCCCGATACTCGCCAAGGACATTCTGGATCTCCAGACCTATTTTCTCGTCTGCTTCAATCCCGCGATTAAACTTACCTGCTACAAGGGCAACCTGTGAGCTGTATCCTTTAGAAATGAGTTCCTCATATGTTTTGATTGCTGCAAAGATGGCGTTAGCGTCTGGGTCTTCTGGATCTTCTATCGCGAGTCTTACCCCCGCATTAATACATGGGTCTCTTCCCACGACAGGTGTTTCCATACCGCCTTTGGAGCCGATATCATCGTCTCGATCTACACATAAAACGAGAATTCTGCTATGTGTTGATGCGGCTGTTGCAGCTACTCTGGATAATCCTGCTCCATTTTTCTTCGCGTAGTTATCAACACTAGGCATTCTGAACACCCTTTAGTACTATATAACCTTCCAATAACTCTCCTTGTTAATTAATTTAATCACCCAGTTTCGTTGATTATCGTGTTAGAGCGGCCGCGTTCAGTGTTTTTTGACAAGAGATATCTTTGATCGATCCGTTCTATTGTTGCTATTCTTTTTGGAACATAAAAGGTCTCCCTCCGCGCCTTGATAAGCCTGTCAGTCAACTATGACATGCACATGCACTATCAATCTGCAATATTAACACGAACTAATTGGTGTTGTAAGGTTTTCGCAGTCTTCAACGGATCTTTCGATCCGATAATTGAGCGCCCAATGATAAAATAATCAGTACCACTATTAGCCGCCTGTTTTATGTTACCCCCCTGTACTCCTACTCCTGGTGAATAGATAGGAATGCGATCCTTTTTGCAAGAGATTTCTTTTAGAATTTCAAGTCGATTTGCACCTACAATAACTCCATCCACACGACAGGCAACTGCATCTTGAAAGAACTTTTGATATAACGATGTAACCTGACTATTACTACCTAAGAAATTGATACCGAATCCTCCCTGTGCTCCGATATGACTCATATAAACCAGAGCAAGTATTCCACTTTTCAATTCATGTGCCTGCACTACTACAGCTCTTAGTCCTGCGGTGCCGATGAAGGGATTGACGGTTATTGCATCAAATCCCATACTCGAAAGATGAGATATAGCGATTTTATTAGTACCTGGGATGTCATTTAATTTAATGTCTGCAATAGATTGCAGGTCATAAGAATGCACAAGTCGATTTACTTCGGATAGCTCAGAGCTTGATAGTGGCAATATCAGATGAAAATTCAGTTTAATTGCACAAATGTAGCTTTCCAGCTGAGATATCGTCTTTAAAGCGAACTCGTTCAAATCAGACCTATCTGTTAAGTCAAGTGCCAGAATTATCCGGCTTCTTTTGATTATAGATGCTTCAGTGATCCTGTGACTAAACGCTGCAGAGTCAACCATAAATTTTCACTAAAGGATGGCTCGATGCAAGTTTGATTAGCTTAAGATAAATGTAGCCATGCTCACCTATCCTATTAGAAAAGGATGGTTGTTCCACCTTTTGACTGGAGTATCGCAAAAAAGGATCGGTTGGTTCTTCATCAAGAACGAGGTAATAGAAATAAGATATCGTATCCGATTCGATTAAGCTGATTGCGGACCCAACCACAAATTTGTTATTCTCTTTAAACATCAATAGTGGTAACGGAGGTTCGTCGTATATTGTCTTGTAGGCTGCAACTTTTGCAAGACTCGAGAGGTCTCGGAGTCTTATCGTGATATAACCTGATTTTTTATTTATCCGCGCTTTTCTTGTTAGAGTTGCGGGGAATTTATCAACATTGATTATCGGTGTGTAAATGAAGCTCGGATTCACGACTGAATCGACAACAGCTACTTCTTCTGTCACCCCTGTGATCCTGTATGCCATATACTGACCGTATTTCGTTTCTTCGCTCTTTACAAAATAGATTACCGGTCTGCCCTCTATAAAATCCGTTTGAACCGCGAAGACAAATTGTTGATTTAAAACCAACGAGAATGCAGGCATCGGGGTGCGCTCTAATGCGCAGACCAATCTGCCAAAATTATTCAAATTCAACAGCTCTACATAGCATGGAGACTTAAGTTGCAAATTTACTATTCATACCGTACATGCTATTAAAAGTCATTCGAAACCAAGATATTGTGACCGCATAGGTTGGACCTGCTAAGTTAACGCGTATTAACATATCTGAAAAGGTATAGAT
>WJXE01000117.1 GCA_009665115.1 Nitrosopumilales archaeon | reverse complement strand
GCTTAGTTACGATCAACATAGTGTCCTCTCTGATCAACGTATGGTTTCTGTCAGGTTATTCAGCTATTCAACTATTCAGCTTCCATAAGTTCAGTCCAACATCTCGTACAAAAGTCATTATCCTCAACTAGTTTCTGCTCCAATGTTAGTGTTTGCCGATCGTATGGATGGTTGCACATTACGCAGACTTGCATCATACTAATATTGTACAAAATGGATTTTTAATATTTTGTATTTTTCTTTAGAGTGAATCGGGATTCTAATTAGTACTAGAACATTCGCAGTAAACCTGGCTTGTAGCTAAAGCACTTAAGAACGACAGATGTAGAGACATCTATGTCTATACAAGATGCAATGAGCAAAGTCTTTTTAATCGTATTACGTCGTTTTTCAGAAAACAGTATATTTAAGTAACTTTACGACCGTTTATTAAGGCGTATGCTAGACTATGAGCATCTTTATGCATTCACTAAAGAAGTATTAAAGCTCGATAAGTCTATCAGGTGGGTAGGTATTGCTAACAAATACGGGGTGCTTCTGAACACAGAGCACAGAGAGGGCTTGCATCCTCTCATGACCGACGAGGAAAATGAAGAATATGCTCATCTAACCGTGACTAGGCATAAAACTAGGATAAAATTTGAACCGAAGACTGGACCCCTGGTATACGCTTTGGGCAAATATGAAAAGCTAAACAGAGCTACTCTACACATAAATGAGGACTACTATCTGCTGATAGCACTTGACGTAGAAGAAAAAAATTTCGACAACATTATTACTGAAAAAGTTATTCCGCTGATAAAGAAAGAGAAAGGAAACTTTACCACGACTGACAAAACAGCAGCGGCCTGATATGATAAGTCCAAACCATGGTTAATATTTGTCATGGAATATACTACTTGTATGGAGGCTAAATTTGTCTGAGTATGAGGCAGGAACGTTCCGATGTGTAGACTGTGGCAAGGAATTCTTGACGAAGATGGAGGCAGATAAACATTATCAAACAACTCACGCTGAAGAAGAAACCAAGGCTCTAGAATAACTCGGGAATAGTAGTATCTTACCTAATGATTTATTTTTGATTTTATTTCATTGAATGCTTCAATATTAGCTTCTAAATAATTGGAGATAAAGTATAACACTCCATATTTTTCTCCCATCTTGGTAATAATATTATTTTTCTGCAGTACCAAAATGTGGTGTTGTATCGCCTTATAGTCAAGCCCCAAAGATTCAGAGAGCTGGTTGATATTATACGGTCGCTCCTTAAGCAGATCAATAATCTTCATTCGATTATCGCCCCCGCGCGAGCCAGCAAAAAGAAACCAAAGCAAACGCTTGGCGTTGGGGTCAGTCATGTAACATCCTGCATGAAATAAAATTTAGACTTAAATCCATTATTCATAACCTGCCCCCCACATGATGTCTAAAATGTGATTGATTATATTTGTTAATTATTCAAAGACCAGCCCAAATTGCAGATTCTAGCACTGCAAAGTAATAAAGTCAGGAGTGTTCTTTGAAAACGTTGTGCCTTTTTTCCGTAGACGGAGATCCGGGGGGTCGCAATTGAGCCTAACACCATAACATTTCATAGTTGTTCTGTGATGGGCAAAGGATAACAATTTTTCTTATAAGCTAATATTATTTACATAACCGACATACTGATTTTTAAGATCAAGGATAGTTGTAAGTACTATACCGTGATAGACCTAGATAAGCTAAAGTACAAAGTGAACTATAATCATTCCCTCTATAATTTCAAGACGAAACAATATGAAAGTAAGGAAGCGACGTATATTAGTTATAAAGAAGCGAGGGCCAATCAATGGAAATGCGAGAAATGCCAAGTTATGTTTGCTACCCTTAAAGAGTTGAAATTTCACAAGATCGAGGAGCACTCGTACTAAACTAAGCACGAGCATCTTGACACACAGAACGCTCAAATAACAATTAACTCGACGGCGCACAGGTAGAAGCGCCCCCGCGTTCCGGTAGCCATTGCGAGATATTTGCAAAAGAACATCGTTCTGTCATTTTGGTATAAATGCGTCAGGACAGCACCTCTTGAATCCCTAATTAGATACAGAATACACTCCTCGCCAATCGCAAGCAAGTTGAGATGTAATGAGTATCGGCACCCCCAATTGAGTGTTATCGAGTCGTCCTCGTTTCCGCGTACTTCTTCTTCATCTCTTCGACCCAAGAGTTTTTTAGCGAATATAATTTCTGGAGCTTCCTTGGCTTGCATTCTGACAGCACGTACGAGCATAAAAGCGGAAAGTAAACTGAAGAGTCCCCATAAACCGTTACATTTCTTGCGTGCGATGTTTTGATCTTTCCCCAACTCTTTCCCTCCTGCAAAGTTGCCCCTGACAGACCTCCCGTGTCGGAGCGGGCGTCGGTCAACTGAATAAGATAATCTTGGCCGCCTTCCTTAATCTTCAATATCTGATAGAGAGCCGGCCCTGTTTGCTGAAAAAAGTTTTTCGGAACCCCCCCACCGAGTTCAACACCTCCTGATCTTTTACTTTTCCAGAGAATCGCGGCTGATTCTGCAACGTCCAAAACGACGTTGGGAAAAAGCTCAGTTCTTCCCTCAAACATTAATGGTAGCATATTCAGACCAATTGAAGAGTCGCCAATTGCAGGCATGTAGATTGGTACATTATTTTCATATGCGGCTACTACAAAGGATTTGTCAGGATAAGAAGACGTCTTTTTTGCAGCCCTCCCCAAGATGTACGATATGTCCGCAGTGGATACAGCAAAGGGAATGCTACCGGTGCTCTTGTTGCCCGTTCTCAAATCGTTCTGCACTATTATATCTTGCGCTTGGAGCGTTCCTCTCTCCTTTATGTATACATCATATATTCTCACGATTTCTTTCGAATACAGAATATCATCGTCGACGTCGAAATGTCCCTGACGTACAGGTAATCCGTAAGCAAAATGTAAGTCGTGATAAACATTGGCGCCTGTGGTAACAATCCAATCAATAAATCCATTCTTTATCATAGTGGCTATTGTCTTGCCCATGCCGATCGGAGTCATAGCCCCGGCCAGTGTTAAGCAGACTGTAGATTTTGTGCGCAACATCTCTGTCATCATTCTAGCAGCCTCCGCAAGACGGCGAGCATTGTAACCTGTAGCTCCAAAAAAATCTATGAGTTGCGAAATCGTCATTTCAGCAAAGATTTCTGGCGGCTCTATTTTCTTTCCTCTAAAGCTGTGAGCGTTGTCCACATCATGATAATGAAAATCCACTTTTAAGAATTTTACCGATACGCTTTTTGCAATAGAATATAGAGACGTATAACATTGGTACGAGACATGAGAGGTAGTAACAAAAAACAAAAGAAAATAGATCGCATCCTAAATGATGTAGTAAGAGATTATTCACTAGAATCTACAAGCGTTAGCTCAATCATCAAAGCCATGTCAACTTCTGGTGGCTTTCAATCTAGAAATCTTTCATACGGTGTGGATATTTTAAGAACAATGCGAGGTGAAAAACGATGCACAAAATTTCTTTCCTTTGTAGGAGCATTGTTATCTACAGGCGTTCGAGGAATTATACGAGACATGCTAAAGGACAATATGTTTGACTGTGTAATCACCACCTGCGGTGCGCTAGATCATGACGTAGCGAGAACATACAGACGATACTATGCTGGAGATTTTAGGATGGACGATTCTATTCTGCTAAAGAAAAAAATTCATCGTTTAGGAAACGTGTTAGTGCCTGAAGTCAGCTATGGCTCATTGATAGAAAAGAAGGTCCAGTCCTGTTTAGAAGATTTGTATAATAGTCAAAAAGTGAAACAAGATTTTTCAGCTTATGAAATCATCAGCCACATTGGCAGCACTCTAGATGAATCGTCTTTCCTTTATTGGGCTCATAAACGTAAGATTCCTGTTATTGTGCCAGGAATAGTGGACGGCGCAGTAGGGAGTCAGATATGGTTGTTCCAGCAGCAGCACAAAGACTTCAAAATTGATATCTTAAAAGATGAATCCAAACTGTCGGACCTCGTTTATGATGCGACAAAAACAGGCGCATTTATGATAGGCGGAGGTATTTCAAAACATCATACGCTGTGGTGGAATCAGTTTAGAGGCGGACTAGATTACGCAGTATATATTACATCAGCCCCAGAATGGGATGGCAGTTTAAGCGGTGCTCTTGTGTCAGAGGCTATATCTTGGGGCAAGGTAGCAGAGAAAGCAAAACAAACAACAATCCATGGGGAGGCTACCACGTTGTTGCCGTTCATTTATGCTGTTCTAAAAGAAGATGGTGCAAGCGGAAAATAAACACTACTAGTACGATTAGTATTACTAGTACAGTAATACATGGTATCGAAGCAAACCAAAATTAACAAAATAATTAGGCACAGTTTGCATTAGTATTTTGGTTGACGTCATTCTGGGGCTCGGCCACGAGCTCCCATCAAATACTGCGATTTATTTTAATTTATTTTAAAGCCGTCGTGTTCTTGTGCGTCGTCGCGTTGGTGGTAGTGTTGGCCGTGCCCTTGGTAATAGCGCCAGCGGAAGTCGCATTATTAGTTATTGGTGTTCCCTGACCTGAAGATGGGAGTGAGGATCGAATAGGATGGGAAGGAGATGGGGAAAACGGTTGTAATGGCTTTAGCTGTTGCTGTGACGGTTGTTGGGTGACGTTCACAAATACTTCATGGTAGGGATTCGAAGTTATTTTCGGCACATAGTTATGATTGACCTTGTATACCAACACTCCAAACACCAAACCTGGGTTGTTGCTCTGAAAGCTAGGTGACGAATATACTAAACTTAACGGCTGGTTATCTGGGTTGCTACCGACTGGAAATTTGATATGCTTTACATAAAGAGCAACCGTTCCG
This sequence comes from Nitrosopumilales archaeon, assembly GCA_009665115.1. Taxonomy (GTDB): domain Archaea; phylum Thermoproteota; class Nitrososphaeria; order Nitrososphaerales; family Nitrososphaeraceae; genus Nitrosopolaris. Next base: position 2,287 of record WJXE01000117.1, on the reverse strand, counting down.
GGTGCATAGTTAGGTTGCAAATTAGTCAATTGGCCTCCTTGAAATGTAGCATAAGCTTGTGGTGTGAAGGGAAAAATCTGGCCAAGAAGCGTCGTATTCCAGAATCTGGGGGTGGCAGTGAACCCATCCGCTTGAAGGTAATTGGTTTCATCAAAACCTCCAATTCTCATAAACCATTGCTTCTTGCTTTCGTCACCGCCGCTTCCCAAAGTATAAAATGCAGTACCGTTAACTCCAGAGAATCTCTGCCCTACGACGTAAACGAGGATATAATCTGCCTTCAAGTCCTGAGCAATTTTGATTCCATTCTCTTTTTGGTCAATAAACATTTTTGCAATCGTCGCAATTCTTGTTTGATTTATGGTCGCGTTATCAGCCAAGCTAGTTTTATTCCCGAGAGTTGTTATCCAATATCCATAATCCCACCACGCTGCAATAACGGAATTTTTGGGTGTATCTTTTGCAATCCAATTTAATGTGTCTATCCAGTCGTTAGTCTGCAGCCTATAGCCCGTTCCACCATTGGCAATGGATGGTGGGATATCTGCAGAACTCAACCAGTTCGAGTTCGGAGGGTAGACCATGGGAATACACAGCATAGCAATTATCAATACAACATATGATAGTACCATCCATCGACTTTTTACTGGCAACACCTTGGATCCTTCAACATTTTTTTTCTTTACCTTTTTCGATTTTGAGGTTGCTACAAATGACGATGAGGCTGCAGAAGGTAATGACGATTCTCGAGCTAGATAGGTACGCGTTATCTCATAGAGCCCTAATCCGGCTAGTACTATAATGCCGATCGACGCAAACACTAAAAGTCTTGCAAACGTCGCGCTGACGTAGACTCCTGTAATGCCTAAGAGTAATGCAAATACTGACATATCATTTCTACGTTTAAATGCAATCCAAGCGCCCAGTCCAGCGAACATCAGCAGGACCGAGTAATTTGTAAAGTAGTCCACTAGCGTAGGCGTAAAGTGTTCAGCGACAGATGCGACTAGCTGGTTCTGAGTAGACAGAAATGGATTAAGCGCGTTAGAAATGTTGTACCGCCCATTAATGCGAGACCTGCTAAGCCAAATACAAACGAAACTCCGGGTCGTGGGAACGCTCCTGCAGTCAAGATGGTTATCACAGTAAATGCTATGGCAACATACACCGGGATAGTGGTATCTTTTCTGAAGAACGGCAGAGCAATAAAGAATATTGAAATGGGAATGCTGAAATACTGGACTCCGCCCCACGATGCATTCGCTAGACCCAAGACGAATCCCCCTGCAATTGCTTTCAGAATAGAATACTTGACCTCTTTATGTTTGAGGGCAGAAAGCAGCAGATATACTCCCAATAGCCCAAAAAAGAGTCCCAGAGGCTCTGACTTGAACCATCCCAAGTTACCTCTTTGAATTATTGCAGGGCTAAATGCAAATAAAAGCGCTGAAAACATACCTGCAGTAGTCCCCCCAAGCGTCCTGACAAGGGCAAACACGACTATTGTAGTCAAAGAACCTAGGACTACTGGTAGCAGAATTGTAAAGTCCAAAAGTGAGGTGCCGGCGCCAAATATCTTGTAGAGGAAAGCAGCGACTATGTGAAGCCCGGATTGTGATGTTGCCGGAACATTCCTCCCTTCAGGGTACCACGACATGGTGTCATGCCAATTAAAGTAGGCATTAAGACCATGATCTACAATATATTTTGTAGCGCGATAATCGAAGTAAGGATCGAATTCATTGAGATAGAATCCATATTTTGAAGGGTAAGATCTAATAATAAAAGCAGTGGTAAATGCAATAGCCAAAACTCCAATAACTAGTAGATGTCTCATCCGAAGTTCGAACCGGCCCATCCTTAAAATGGGCTTACCCCCTTCAAGCATTAATGGATGTTATTTGGATCACCCTTTTTTTAAGGTACTGTCGTGCCGTGTCGAGTGGAAGTCATAGAGATAGGGTGGTTAGCATCTCCGGCAACGTCATGGCAAAGGATCATAACGCTCTATCATGACTCGGGACGCAGTGACGAACGTAAGATATCGCCGACCTGATCTCATTATCGTTAGAACAATATTATTGCGAGACAAAATAAGATGATAAACTAATCGATATTTTTATTTGAAAAGAAGGGGATAGTTACAGTGTTGTCACTGTACTTTCCAAGTACTAAAGATCACTTAGTGATCTTTATTTCTTGGACTTTGTCCCTTTCTTTGCAGACTTTGCTGCTTTCTTCTTTGCGGCCATTTTCATTTATATTGAAAAAGGTACGTATATAAGTT
>WJXE01000116.1 GCA_009665115.1 Nitrosopumilales archaeon | reverse complement strand
ATAGGCCCAATGACTAACGAGGAGTTAAAGAAGAGGGGCATTCAGTCCTTTGAGTCGAGTGAACACACGATAGGTGGTACCGTGGACCTTGCGAAGATCGTCTTGGGAAAATAGGAGACTGTTTCTCTTTTTTCATTTTGACTGCTGCAGTCATTAGAAGAATTTATTTTATTGTATTATCCTAGTATAATTTTATACAGCTACTGAGCCTGTCCCTTCGGCGGTACAGACAGAACGTATAATAAAATATAACGGTATTCATAATATTGATCAGCTTTAGCAGAATCCTTAGTCTCAATAAGAGATCACTTGCTAATCCACCAGTTCGTCAATCGTTGTCTCCAAATTTAGCTAGTCGTATTGCTAGTCGTGGTGTCTTTATCGTAGCAGTTGGCGCAAACCTAAAGGTACTCCTCATTTAGTTATGGGTTTTCATTGGGATGCTTTCATCTCGAATCTCCCGGTTCTGGAATCCACAGGCAAAATATCAGACTCTTGCACAGAAAAGGTGTGAAAGTAGTAATATCCCAGATAGTATCAAAGAGAATGATACACCATATACCTTGCGCCCTAATATTCATTTAAGGTAATGCTGTGTTTATCAGTAGAACAGATCTAGTAGCGGGGTTCTTTTGGAGACTATAGCTGTCCGGACCAACAGATTACGTACGAGGTTTGTAATACTTGATCCAATTCGTAACATCCAATAACTCAGCGTCAGCTAGTCGTAAGTCGCGGCGAAAATCTCAAACTACAGATCCAGAATTCCTCAATGAATAATACAATACAAACCGTAGCCGCATCATCATAGCTTCTAGCCGATCAAAAAAATACCACCTTTTGGATCAGCATAACATAGTAATTATTGATATTGTTTTATCGAGCTTTAATCCCGCCAAGTTGGCAGTGACTCGAACCCTAGACCCCTCCGTGCGACTTTCAAACAAGATAACGAGGATGTTCAATATTTTTTCCTACGAATACCAACTGGAACGTCCCGACTTATCGATTATCGCAGTAGTTGAGGCGTCTTTCTTGGTTTATCCCAGTTACAATCACAAAGAATGACCTCTAATAATGCTCTCACGGATTGCTTTTTCCATAATTCTATTTTGATAAATTCATTAACTTTGATAAATGTTAACGCTTTCGCTAAAGTATTCACATTACTAGTCTTAATGTTACAGTTTTGTACCAAATGCCTACAATTCCTTGAATATATTTGTAATCGGTGACACTCACCCTGAACGCAGCTTATTTAGAATCTTCTGTCACCTTTTTCTATTTTAAATTCCTTACAAGAGATAGTGCTTGCCAACACTCTGATAACAGATGCTAGCAAGATATTAACGAGTGCTAGCAGAAACCGCGAACAAAATAGCAATTCGCGGTAGTTTAATACAAAATCCGCGGATCCACTGCGAATTCGCTGGCTTCCGCGCCCTATACAATGTAGTACATCTAGTTAGGTCAATGTATCAGTTCGCACGTATATTCGCGAACAAAAGTAAAGCGTTCGCGCGAACAAATGTAAAGAGTTCGCGAACTGTTTCTCACTCCTAAACATGGATCACAAGATTTGAGAATATTGCTCCATCACCACGCTGGCAATATTTCAAGGCCAAACAGAGAAGGATTATATAGGATGGCAGACAGAATTCATTTTCTCAGGGATCGGATAGAACCGCCGAAATCCGACTAAAATTTACACCCCTCATGATCCGACGCAGACTTTACAGAGCCATACCCCAAAATATATATAAAACATAACGGTGTTATAATACATAATGGCTACTAAAGAACTCAATATGGATTATAGTAAGTACGACTTTAAGGATTCTACTGAACTCTATGTCTACCTGAGCAAGAAAGGATTGTCTCGGGGTACTGTTGAAGAGATCAGCAGGCTGAAGGGTGAACCAGATTGGATGAGAGACTTCAGACTGAGGTCATATGATGTATTCATGAGCAAACCAATGCCGAACTGGGGTGGCGATTTGTCGAAAATTGATTTTCAAAATATCTATTATTACGCAAAGGCTTCTGAAAAGCAAGGCAAAAGCTGGGATGACGTCCCGGAATCTGTCAGAAATACCTTTGAGAAACTTGGTATTCCAGAAGCAGAAAGAAAGTTCCTTGCTGGTGTAGGTGCGCAGTATGAGTCCGAGACAGTATATCATAATTTGAGAGAAGACCTTCAAAAACAAGGTGTAATATTTATTGATACGGATACGGCACTCAAAGAACAGCCAGAACTTATGAAAAAGCATTTTGGAAAAGTCATTCCACCCGAAGATAATAAATTTGCGGCATTAAATAGTGCTGTTTGGTCAGGTGGGTCGTTTATTTATGTTCCTCCGCGCGTCAAGATTGACCTTCCGCTACAGGCATACTTTAGAATCAACGCTGAAAATATTGGTCAATTTGAAAGAACTTTGATAATTGCTGACGAAGGTGCTGAGGTCCATTATATCGAAGGCTGTACTGCTCCAGTTTACACTACGGAATCGCTACATTCTGCAGTTGTAGAGTTAATTGCAAAGAAAGGAGCCAAGATAAGATACACAACGATCCAAAACTGGAGTAAAGATGTTTACAACTTGGTAACAAAGAGAGCGTATGCGTATGAGAATGCCACCGTTGAATGGATTGATGGAAACCTCGGTAGCAGATTAACCATGAAATACCCTGGCGTGTATATGCTTGGGAGGAATGCTCATGCCGAAGTCATATCAGTGGCTTTCGCTGGTTCTGGTCAACATCAAGATGCTGGTGCAAAAGCAGTACACTTGGCTCCAAACACAACTTCCAGAATCACAAGCAAGTCAGTTAGCAAGGATTCTGGTAGAACAACCTACAGAGGCCTGCTTCATGTAGCAAAGGGTGCTACAGGAGTGAAGTCAAATGTCAGATGCGATGCATTATTGTTAGACGAGAACTCGAGGACTGATACATATCCATATGTCGAAGTAAATGAAGACGATGCCACAATCTCCCATGAAGCAACTGTAGGAAAGATCGGTGAGGATCAAATCTTCTATTTAATGAGCAGAGGATTTTCAGAATCTGATGCCCTTTCTCTGATCGTTGGTGGCTTTATGGAACCGTTCACTAAAGAATTGCCAATGGAATATGCAGTTGAGCTAAATAAACTTGTAAAGGTTGAAATGGAAGGCTCGGTCGGTTAGAGAGAACCGCTTCTTTTTTTCTCAAAGGCGCTGAATGAATCGGTGATTTTATCTTCTATTAATAGCGATTATATCAATACTATAACAGAGGAAAATAGAGAGCCTAACTGGCTAAGCGAAATAAGAAGAGAGGCGTTTTCGAAGTACACCGCTCTCCCAGCTGAGGTCTCTCCGCTTTATTCAAAATATTCTGATGTAAATCGTCTTAGAGCAGAAAGTGTCCGGCTATCTGACCAAACGACTAGATTTCAACCGTACGAAGAGCTACGTGAAAGGTTGAAGGAACCAGAGCAAGGTGCTAGTGTTTTGCGAATAGGATCTTCGATAAATAATATGGTGATCCCAGAAAAAATTTCTCAAATGGGAGTTATTATTTTGGACCTAAAAGAAGCAGTGATAAAACACGAAGATCTTATCAGAGGTCAGCTAACCTCCAATCGCCTCAATTATAGTGAAGACAAGTTCCTCGCATTAGAAGTGTCAGCTTTCAATTCGGGTCTGTTTATCTATATTCCCAAAAATGTCGTGATTGAGGATCCAATTAGAATTATTAACTCTTTGGCAGATGATGGATCTTCTTCGATAGCGCGGGCTATTATCATTGCGGATGTTGGCTCCAAGGCGACTGTTGTCGAGGAGATATATGCTCCGCAGATGGAACGGAATGAGACGGTTCAGCAGGCATATTTTGAGTTGATCGAATCTCATGTAGGCCCCAACGCCCATCTAGAAATGGTAACCTTACAAGCTATGAGCAGAAACACTATTAACTTCTCCAATAGGAAGGCCTTCATCGAGAGAGACGGCAAAATGTCGTGGTATCTTGGAATGTTTGGTGCAGAGATGTCAAGATACAAAGTTGACAGCATAATGAAAGGTGTGGGAGCCTCTGCAGAGGATGTTGAAATTATATTTGGAATTGGGAATCAGTCATTCGACGTGACGTCGAATCTGATTCATTATGGAAGAAATTCAAGGGGTAGAGTACTCGTCAAATCCGTTATGAAAGATACTTCAAAGTCCTTGTTTAAGGGCATGATAAAAATAGGCAAGGATGCGAAGGCTTCCGAGTCATATCTAGCGGGGCACGCAATCCTACTCGATAAGGGTGCAAAATCAGATGCAATTCCAGGCCTTGAGATTGAAACAAATGAAGTAAAAGCTACACATTCTGCATCAGTAGCGCAGATGGACGAAAACCAAATTTTCTATCTAATGTCCAGAGGACTAAATAGAGAAGGTGCAAAGCGCGAAATTGTTAGTGGCTTTCTTGAACCATTATCAAGGAAAATGGGCCCTGCTATTAGAGCATGGATTAATTACTTGATTGAAAACAAATGGGCTGGCAAATCCCTCATGCTTAAAACAGACGAAGCAATGGAACAGATTCTTGAAGTGGAAAAATCTAGATACCGAGAGACACAGGATATTTTTGAGAAGCACTATAAGTACAGATAGGTCTTGATGATAATGGCACCCGAATGGATAAAGGCCTGTGAAGTGAAAGAATTAAACAATTCCGAGCTCGTAGGTTTTGATTTTAATGAAAAAAAAATACTGATATCAATGATACGCAATAGAGTTTATGCTACAGACAGAATCTGCACCCATGCGTATGCCGATTTGTCAACAGGGTTCATGAATGAGGACGAAGCAACTATTACTTGTCCTTTGCATATGTCTTCTTTTAAACTGGAAGATGGCACTCCACAAAATCTCCCTGCAGAAGTGCCTTTGAAAACTTACAAAACCAAAATACAGAATAACTCGGTCTATATCTTAGTAGAATAAAGGGATTAAAACAGCATTGACTTTGTTGAACGAATGGATATCTTCTTGAATATGTTAACAAGTCTTGTTACCTGGAACTTAGAAACTTGATCTTATGCTCCTCACAGCAAAAATGTTCTATCCTTGAAACACCTCTGTTAGAATCTCCCTCTATATATGGCCATCCACCATTCGAAAACTCCTTACCGCAATACGCACAACTTTTGTCCTCAGAGCGTTCATTCGACATCCATTATTATTATTTGGAAAATTCTATTAAAACTTGCTAACATGGCCAACGTACCCAATTCGAGCACATGCACTCAATCAAGCATCTTTTTAGGCATTTTATAAAGAATAGTCTAAATACTCTTGCAAAAACCTCTAAAATATGGTAGTCCTACAGTTGATATGTGATAGGTGTCAAAAGGTTATCTTGGAAAAAGAAGGAGAATCTTATCTTGACGACGGCCGGTTTCCCATTTCCGAGGAAGAGGCATCTATGCTGGATAAGGAACACAGAGGTCACGAATGTCATATTGAAGCTGTAAAAAAAGGAACGTAAATTCAGTCCGATATTTTACAAATTATATGTAAATTCCTTATAGAAGATTAGACGTGATCTATTTTCTGAATGGAGGACGGAAACAAATAAATTTCATACCTAGCCTTTGGGGTCTAATGCATAAAAATACGTACGCAAATGTTCCGACACTGTCGGCAATTGCAATTTCAGCAATACTGCTTACATCCTTCACTATGGTAGGGATGCAGTCATCACAACATGCATTGGCCCAAAACGCAACAAGCGCAGGACCAACAAATGCAACAAGCGCAGGACCAAGCGCAGCACCAAGCACCAATAATACAGCCTCACAAGCTGCTGTAGGACAAAGCTTCGTGGCGCAAGGAACAGCCTCCTCCCAAGTAAGCCCATTACCAGGTCATGCGAAAGAATATGTCGCAGCGATCCTCAAACCAAGATCTGACGGTGCAGTATACTCAGGTGTGCTCACCTATACCGCAAGCAAAGGTGTAAATGTTGAGATCTGGAACGCTTACAACCCCGGGAATACATCAACACTTACATCAAAGAGCTTTGGAGCTTTGAAGACTGCTTCGTACAATGGTATGGCTATTGCTGTGGC
>WJXE01000115.1 GCA_009665115.1 Nitrosopumilales archaeon | reverse complement strand
GTTCTAAGGTTAATTCATTCTCATTGTTTTAATTAAAGATAACAACTGATCCAGAAAGCAAGCTCTGTGCTAAGTGTAGACTTGATATTAACGTATGATACAGATAGTGAAACACTCGGGAACTAGAAACAGAAAGAAGATAAACTAACTGTCATGGATGAACGATTTTAAGTCAATGCAATCACACTTGATATCATCTCTTGGATCAATGGATCAATTAAGCAAAAACTCATTTGCAAAGCAACTGTTTGCTAATGGAGTATACAAAGGAGATAAACTTACAGCGAAGAACTAATTTTAGAGAATCAATTTCATTTTAACACTCATAATATTACCCAAACTAGTAAAAATTGTAGGAGTAAACCAGTAACAAAATAAAGATGACTTTGCGAACAAGAAATAGCTTCTTTCTTCCTCCTCAATTCGAATTCAATGGCAATCATGACAAAGATTTCAGGAGCGAACTAATCGATCCTATATTGCCAAGCACACTGAATTCACTTACGTTGACTGTTCCATCGCATCTGTAGGAGCTGCAAGCATGCTTAATCTCTTAATAAACAGATGTAGAGGAATTCCTTATGAGCTGGCGGCGCAATCTGTCAGTTAATAGTGTTCAAAGCTTAATCCGTCATGTCCATATAATACAACTTTAATTACATCGCTAACTCATATTTCCCTAACGCATTGGGCCGTGCGATAAATTATGAGACAAGAGTAATAGATAAACATGCAAAAAAGAAAGACAAATTCATCAATTATATCAAAAGCTCTAAAGAGTTATCAGTTTGCACACAAGCTAATAGGATACAATTCTCCTACGAGAATTTCTATGACAAAATTAAGGAAGCGCTAGATAAGGAAAAAGAAGGCGACCATCGAGGGATAAGATGGATCACTACTATAGACAAAAAGAGTCTAGATTTAATTAAAATATTCTTAGATGCTGGAGTAAAAATAAGACATATCAATAATATCCCCATGAGCTTTGGAGTTTCAGATAAAGAAATAGTCGGTTCAATAGCAAATATAGAAGGTACTGACATTGGAGATAGCATTTTTACTAGTAATGAACCTAAATACATTAGACACTTTCAATCTTTATTTGAACACTTATGGAAAAACTCGATTGATGCTACCGATAGAATAGCGAGCATTGAGGAGGGTGTTGATTTAGAAGATATTGAAGTTATTCCGAATGCGCGTAAAGCAAGGGAATTCTATCTAAATATTTTAAAAAATGCACAAAAGGAAATTATGATAGTATTTCCTACCACTAATGCCTTTCTTCGTCAAAAAAAGATGGGGGCAGTACAGTTAGCAGAAGAAGCGGTACAACAAAGAAACGTAAAAATCAGAATATTGATGCCTAAAGATGAATCAACCGAACAATTAGTACAAAGATTAACAGATCGCCACCCTTGTTATGATTATAATAATAATATTGATATTAGGTATATTGAGCCGACCATCCTCGATACTCAAGCTACAATCCTTATTGTAGATCAAAAAGTTTCATTAGTGATGGAAATAAGAGATGATTCAAAACGGACATTCGATGAGGCAATTGGGTTATCTACCTACTCTACTAGTAAAGCCGGGGTTTTATCATATGTTTCAATTTTTGAAAATCTGTGGCTACAAACTGAATTATATCAGCAAATTAAGGAATCGAGTACCAGACTACAGCTAGCTAATGAACAACTTGCAATAGCTAATGACCAGCTTAAAGTACATGACAAAATGCAGCAAGAGTTCATCAATGTAGCAGCTCATGAATTACGAACACCCATCCAGCCGATACTTAGCTTAACAGAGCTTCTTAGATCTAAAATTATGGATAGTAATCAGCGTGAATTACTAGATGTTATTATTCGGAACGCAAAAAGACTACAGAGGCTTTCAGATAATATACTAGATGTTACAAGAATTGAAAGCGGAAAACTGAAGTTAAGTAAAGAACGATTTGATTTAAATGAGAAAATACATAATATCATCAGAGATGTTAAAACTCAAATTTCAGTAGCAAACGATGTACAAATAACATTATCACCATCTGATAAATCAGAAATGTCTATTTTCGTAGAGGCAGATAAGGTTAGAATATTTCAGGTTATTTCTAATCTGTTAAGCAACGCGATTAAATTTACAGATAAAGAAGGAACCATTTCTATCTCTTTAAAAAAAAGAGAAGCAACAGATGGTGAAAACAAGAAGGAAGAGGAGGTAATTGTTAGTATTAGAGACTCAGGTGCTGGTATACCTTCAGAGATAAGACATAGGCTATTCTCAAAGTTTGCAACCAAGTCTGATTCCGGGACAGGCTTAGGATTGTTTATTTCTAAAAGTATTGTTGAGGCTCATGGTGGGAAGATATGGGTTGAGAATAATGCTAACGGCAGAGGAACTACCTTTTACTTTACCCTACCATTAGCTAACTCATAACTACCCAATATATAATGTTGTGACAATCAATAACGATACCACAAAAGGTAAAAACGGTGATAATAAAAAACTTTTGTTAGTAGATGATGACCGAGATTTTGTCATTACTCTAAAAACGGTCTTAGGGGCCAATGGTTTTAAAGTAGATTCATTTAACGATCATTTTAATGTCAAGGATTAAGAGGTCATACAAACAGGCATTGAAATTCTTCAATACAAAAAGGATCCAAATGAATGGCTTGGATCTATATAGAGAAATAAAAAGGTAGATGCTAGAGTTAAGGCCTGCTTCCTGACAGCTTTGAGTGATTTGCAAGAATATGAAGACTTTAAAAAAAGAAGTATTTCAAGAAGGTGAAGGATATTCTATTGTAAAGCCGATTGATAATGAGGAGCTGTTAAAACGAGTAAATGAAATGATAACAGTAAATGATCAAAATGAGGTCCCACTAGTAGCCTGTAGTAATACATGGCCATTGTGTTAAAATTCGAAAATAATAATAATACGTACAGTGAGGTTATATCGTATGAAAATTTCGGTATGCATGGTTCGATACTACAAGAAGTTTGTGATAAAGTAGTAGAACTTGACAACTCTATCAGGTTTGCTGGTTTTGCCAACAACGCGGGAAAGATAATCGCACATAAATATAGAAAGGGACTGGATCCGTTGTTAGGATCCAACGAATCAGAACTATCTTTTATAGACTCTGCATTGAGGATGAGGACTCGAAAAGATATGGAACCCAAACTTGGGAGAGCAATATACTCTATTACATTATATGAAAAAGTAAAACGAGCAACAATATCGTTCGATAATGAAGATTATCCTATTCTCATGATCTCATTTGATAATAGCAACAAAAGAAGTGATCATGAGTCATTAATTTTGGATAGAATATTGCCACTAGTTTCCCATCACTTTACCAGGACCTAAAATGTTCTGACTGTAACAGATAAAAGCTTTGACTGGCTGATGTCCTCGTAGCATATAGTGAAGTATTGCTTGTCTTACGTTCTCGGCAATTTGTTGGTAGTCTCACTCTAGTTTGACTGGCAATCCTTCCTGTATCATAGACGCCATTCGCATAGACAACCATTAGAATGTCTAAATCAGGATGTCTAGTTTTTAGCTCTTCCAGTCAAGGCTGAATCAGCGAATTAGCCGGCTATAAGAAACAACTGGATGTCAGTCGATCCTTATATGCGTGGCCGCATGACAGGGCGTAAAAGCTATGTCCCTCAATTCGAATTGGGGAAACCTCTTGAGGAGGGAATGTAGTAGAGTCAAAAGACAATCAGTTTGTCGTCGGTGATTGTGTCTTAGGAATGAATGGGTGGAGGGAATATTAGATATCAGATGGTAGATTTTGCAAATACCAAATCGGAGTGAAAAACAAGTTACATAATAAAAACTAGTCGTTTAAGCAATAACTGCTGGTACGTCAAGGATTGACGGATCTTCGAAATTACGGTCAGATCTTCTGCTATGTTTTCTAGACAAAGATTGAAGAAAAAATTCATTTACCCGGCACAGGTGATATTAGGTTACACTGCTTGTCATCAACAGGGAGAAATGAACTTATTGATGCTGCAAATTCAGCATTAAAAAATGCATATAGCCCATATTCAAAGTTTAGAGTAGGTGCAGCTATTAGATCTAAGGAAGGAAAGATATTCACTGGTTGCAATATAGAAAACGCCTCTTATAGCCTAGCCGTGTGCGCTGAGAGAGTTGCGTTATTTAAGGCAGTATCAGAAGGCTACAAGTCATTTGACTCTATTGCTATCTCTTCTTCCGGTGTTAAACCAGCTTTTCCATGCGGAGCGTGTAGACAAGTATTGATGGAATTTAATCCTGATTTGAGAATCTATTTAGATCAAGTACCAACGAATTACCAATTATCAGACTTGATCTCTCATCCGTTCTCACGAGATCAAATGATATTAAACGAAACGGACAGGAAGGTCCTAGGAACGAGGTATCTTGAATTACTTTGTGAGAAAACACAGGAAAACCAAGGCAAACGATTTAGATTCTCAAAAATTGAAGTTTATGGGAGAGACAGACTTGATGCATATAACAGAGATATAGTGATTCCTCCAATAATACAGAAACTAAGACAACTAGGCTATATAGAAGAATATGAAAACGATGAAATCAGTCTTACTCCATTGGGTAGAAAAAATTGTGGTAAACAAGTAGTAGTCGACGAAATCATATAATTGTATATGCATCGTAAACGAAATATTATCTACCTTGCATCAATGGATAATTGATGCAGTACAAATTACGACGAGCAGCTGCCGCCCCACATTGAAAGTATCTGCTCCAAACACATCATCTGTACGAGAATCTCCTGCAACGCTAAATGGTTGAATAAACTGTCCATTCCCAGAGCCTACGGCAACAACAACATGCGGGAGAATGACAAGACTAAGAAAAAGAGCGGAGATAAAACGTTCTACGATCTTATACGTATCTATATTTAAGCTCAAACGAGTATTTCATAAAGATATTGGAATGAAAAATTACATCTTTGTACAACAACCCTAACTAGACGAAATGGTTACTGATTAAGATAGTAACAAGACAAAGAAATTATGGTAGTGGTCCAAGCGAACTTCTACTTACTAGCTCCGTTTCACTTTCTTAATTATCTCTTCGCATAGTTCTCCATGCTTGCGAATTCTATCGCAGTATAGGCTTCATTCCCAACTACCCATGTATTGTGTCCTGGTGGAATATAAGCAACGTCTCCAGGTCCGTATTCTTCTTCACTTCCATCATTCATCTTGACTCTCACTCTTCCTGATACGACATAGTGTGTATGAGAAGCTTGGCAGCTTTCGGTTTTAGCGATAGGCTTTATACATTTTTCCCAGCTCCATCCAGGTTCAAGATACATTCTGCTTATGGTAGTATCACCAATTTTTGTAAGATCAACTTTCCCTTTGTCGAAGGTCCGTGTTTCGTCTGGTGAATTGATACTCTTTTTCTGCATTTTTGTTGTATTTCCCATATGGAATTCTACGGTAGGCGTCTACTAATCTGTATCGGTTAGTTAGTCACTTAGGAGAGTTCCGAAAGTGAGTAATTCTTCCAAACCAGACCAGACACTATTTTCTTGCTTGATTCTCTCAAATACCTAACAAAAACAATTAGTCGATAACGAGATTTGCAAATCTTAGCGAGATGTATATGATCTTACACATATTATCTTCCCTCTGTGACTAATACTCCAGTCCTTTTTAACGATCCATCTTTTACCAGCCCCTTCTCGATTGGTTTGTAGAAATATCTGTGAGAATTCAAAATACAGGTCTATATTTGTAGAAATATTGTAGATGATGTGAGGTATATTTGTCCTTGCTGCCGAATGCAGCTGAGGTTAACGCCAAGTAGTAAAGGGTAAAAAGATAGAGAATTAGGCAAAGGAAAAAAGGTATGAAAAACACATGAAACGTTTTAAAAGGCTGGTCTTTGCTGGGATGCAATACGTCAGGATAACTAATGGTCGCTTTAAGACGGCGATAAGGGCTTAAGAATGCAAATGTGCGAGAGGCAAAACGCCTCAAGGATTTTGCATTGATGAAAAGTGTGAGAATCCACAATACACAGTAAATACAACAGTTTGGGAAACTAAAGAAGACATGGATGCATACTATGCAAGCGATAGGGACTTCTCATAAGA
>WJXE01000114.1 GCA_009665115.1 Nitrosopumilales archaeon | reverse complement strand
GGAAAATTCATTATTGAACTTCCGCGAAACGTTATAGACTCCAAGAAATAGGGAAATGCAGACGACAGCTTTATTGTATTAGAATATGGTCATTACGCTTCACCAGCAGATGAAATAAAGAATAATTGACAGCTAAGAACATTGGGGATTGACTTCGACAATGGCGTCGGACAAATAGAGATCCAAGGTCCTCAAATGTGTCAAGTAACTGCGACTGCAGTCAAACCAACTAGTAACATCAACAATACCACCACCGTCTGACTTTATTTTGTTTCTCCTTTATATGACTCTCTCAAAGTGAGTAACATAATTCTGTATCAGATATACACAGATGTCAACTACCGCAACACGTTTGCCTGAACCAGGATACATAACCTAACCTAACCTAACCCAATAATTCATAGTTGAGCTTAAGATAACAGAACCAGTAAAATACTATTAAAGTATATTAGCTGGGATGATACTATTTCCCCATATTGGGAACTGACAAATCATGATGCTGAGAAACTTCGATCTATTCACGTTTCTTACTCGCAGTAGGAATGTTGCCATCGCTACTGCAGCGGTTATAACTATTCTAGTTATCATTGATTTGCTAGCCACTCGTCAGGTTTTATATCTTGACAACACTGGGCAGACCACACTCTTTATCCTGACTGTAGTCATTGCATATGGAATAGGATCCTGGATCCTTTTAGGCTATACTAAACATATAACCGGAGATCTCAGATCTAAATCTTCTTTTGTTAAGATAACGCATTGGGGTGTAACTGTAACGCAGTTTTCGTTGTTCGGGATTTTATTATACGTTATATTTGATAATATCATAAACTGCCCTAGTTACTTTAGTCTATGCAATACGTCCCGAGTACCCATTACTTCAGTATACACAATTAGCACTATCGGTGCTAGTATTATCATGGGCTTTATCTCATTCAAATTTTTTTCATGGTATAAATCAAATAAAAAAAATTTCATAGTCTTGTTATATGGTCTTGCAGCGGCAGCATTGACCATTTCAATAGCAGGAGATGCATTTGATAAAGTATTACTAATACAGGTAGTAGAAGAAAAATCAACGCCGAGAGCAATTCCACAATCCTCTTATATTTACGAAACCTTTCCAAAATATCATGGTGAAGTAGAGTATAAAGTAGTAAATCCCCATATTACTAGATTATATGTCGTTCCTTCCGCAAACCTACCTCTCTATAACGAAATTATATACATAACTTCGGATGCGCCGTACATATTAACGTGGGCCGGTACTTTCATGCTTTTACGTTACTACTACAAGAGAACAGGCAAGCTAAATCTCAAATTCTGGCTTATCCTATCTATTCCTTTGATATTATACCTCGTAGGAAGTGGTTTAATATTTTCGTTGCCTGCGAATATACCATATAAATTCTATTACAGACTTATTTTCAGAGCAGGGACGATAGGCAGTAGCGTCCTATTTGGTCTTGCGTTTTACGTAGTGTCCAGAAAGTTGACTGCAGCAAGAATAAAAGATTATTTAGCCATTTCTGCAATGGGTATTGTCCCGATTGGTATTGCAAATGAGATATCTGCCCTTCAACAAACATATGGCGTAGCAGCACATTCGTTAGTATTACTAGCGTCCTATTTGTTTACTATAGGATTATATTCTCTTGTAATTTCGATATCCCAAGATAGTTCATTACGAAAATCAATTAGGAATTCTGCTCTAGAAGTCTCTAAACTAGCAGATGTTATTGAAGGACCTGGGATGGAGCAAGAAATAGAAAGAAGGGTTTTAACGACTGCAAAAGAGCAGGAAGAAATGCTGATACAAGAGACCGGAGTTCGATCATCACTTACAGAGCACGAAATGAAACAGTATTTGGGTACAGTATTAAAAGAAATAAAGATACTAAAAAATGTAGACGAAATCCTTAAGAAGGGAAAAGAAATTTTAGAGTCATCTTTTGAGTTCTTAGTTTGTTCAAGATTTGGTGGATTACGACTAGTGTATAATAACTATCTTGATTTGTATGCGAAAGTATTGGACAAATATAAGAAGAAGGAGCATAAGGGCATCAGGATGGTTACGTCGATTACAGATAAAGATAGTGCCAATCTAATTAGAAAGTTTCTCGAGATAGGCGTTCATGTAAGACATGCCAAGAATATGCCGCCAATCGATTTTGCTGTTTCGGACAAAGAGATGATTGCTACAATTGAGAAGGCAGAAGGAGGCGAAGAAAATATCAAGAGTCTCTTAGTAAGTAATGAATACCCATACATTACTCACTTTGTTTCCATTTTTGAAGAATTGTGGAAAGATGGGACAGACGCCCGGGATAGAATAAAAACTATCGAGGAAAATATAGAACCAGAAATATTTGAAGTTATTACCGATCCCCTAAAAGCGTCTCAGATTATTGTAGAGCTTGCAAAATCTGTGAAGCTGGAAGCCGTATTCCTTCTTCCAGCTGATAGGTCAATGAAAAGGGTGGACAGATTAGGAGTTATCGATGATCTTATAAAGGCATCGCAAAATGGTGCGACTGTAAGGATTATTTGTCCCTTGAGTGAAGAAAACTCAGACATTGTAAAAAGAATATCTACTAATGCACCTAATATAAGAATTCTAAATGGCCATAACTCTACTTCTGGTTTTTTGATAGTAGATAGTGCAAGATTCATTCGAGCAGAACTCAGAGAGGCATCTGCTACAGAGTTTGCAGAAGCAATCGGATTTACTCTTTATTCTAACAGCAAAGGTAGCGTGGACTCTTTTAAATCTGTGTTTGATTTACTTTGGAATGAGCATATGATAAATGAACAACTACAAAAGGCAGATGAAATGCAAAAAGAATTTATTCATATAGCTGCGCACGAATTGCGCAATCCGATACAACCCATACTGGGTTTATCAGAAGTAATGCGATCTAAAATAACCGATCCCGAACAAATCGGAATGCTAGACGTCACCATAAGAAATGCAAAAAGACTAAGGCGACTTACAGAAGACATTTTAGATGTTTCAAAGATTGAAAGCCACAAACCACTGCGATTGAATAAAGAAAAATTCAATCTGACTGAAATTCTACTGAACACTGTTGCTGATTTTAAAAACGAAATTTCAATAGATAATGACGATAATAATAATAATAGTAAAAATATTAATCCCAGTATAAAATTAGAATTATTATCCTCCGAACGTGACGTTATTAAGGTGGAAGCAGATAAGTCGAGGATTAATCAGGTAATTACGAATCTTTTAAGCAATGCTGTCAAATTTACAAAACAAGGTAATATAACCATCACGACACAAAAGACAACAGACGGGCTTGTTATAATTAGTGTAAAAGACGCAGGATCTGGCATAGATCCAGAGATAATGCCAAGACTGTTTACAAAATTTGCTACAAGATCTAACACAGGTACTGGGCTGGGCTTATTTATTTCTAAAGGTATAGTAGAATCTCACGGAGGCAAGATTTGGGCTCAAAATAATCTGGATGGTAAAGGTGCTACATTCAGTTTCAGCCTACCCTTAAGCACATAATTATTCATTCATTCATAGATGCATCCGGGGTTTTAGAGCCAGACAAGTCTTAACAGTTCCGCCAATTCCACCAACTCGTTGTGTTGCTTTTCCTAACCTGTGCTGAATTACTCCTATTTTAATACGAACAAAACCTACGAATTATTATTTATGGCTTGATTTTTTCAAATTGAATAGCTAGCGTTTATTTCTGATGTAATAAACAACTTGTACCATATTTCTAAACTGAGCAGTTGTAACATCTTGCTCATGTATCTTGTAGCCTCTTCTCGATTCTCATTTATTCTAGTCAATGACTTGTTGTACCATTCTTTGTTTATTATTTTATCTTCAAATATTCTTCCTTTGTCTAAATTTGAGGTGACTATTTCCTTTCCAAATCTAGACCAAAATTTAGCTAGATCCATTCCAAAACCCATCTTTTTTGTTCCTTCAGAAGAATATCCAGCCATGCTTTGTTTAATGATTTCACGTAACTGAATTTTCCCTATGTTAGTTTCAAAATCATATTTTAAAGAGGATGGAATTTTCATGGACAAATCAATTATTTGACTGCATAACAGCGGCGCTGTACCATCAATGTTAAAATGTTTAAAAAATTTCTCATTAGTAGGTATGAAGTCATACATCAATTTGCCATGATAGTCTGCCAGAAGAACTTGCTCTAGTGGATCTATATTGTTATCAAAATATTTCTTAAATAGCTGATAAATTGAAGACCATGCAAATTTAATTTGTGTTCCAGCAAACATGTCTTCCTGGTCTGGAACCCAATCGCGTTCGTGACATAGTAGATACGTATGAATCCTTTCTTCGCAAGAAGGATGATTCAATGACTTTATAGTTGCAAGAAATTTTTTGTATCGGAACGTGTACCCTGCAAATAGCTCATCACCTCCATCTCCTGTAAATAAGACATTTGAGATAGATCTTGCCTTCTCAATGAAATAGTATTGATATACATTCCATCTCGGTTCTTTGATAATGCTCAAGAGCATAGGTAAATCTTTTAATGGATTCTCTACGTGAATTTCGTGAAATCCCGCCTCATTGCTTTCTGCTATTTGTCCTGCGCGAAGAGCTTCGCTGGAATCCTCATCAAAAGTCACGTTTAAACATTCCATATCAACCTCGGGAAACTCTTTACGAATCAGAGAAATTATTACGTTTGAATCAACTCCGGAACTCAGAGCAATTGCTATTCGTTTCACTTTGGAACCTTCAATCCTTTTCTTTATTAGGCGTCTAATTTCATTTTCTAGATCTTGTGGGGATGGTATATTGTGGTTGTCTTTAGTAGTACTTTGTCTCAGTTGGGATATTTCATTTGGTGTTATATTTCTAATGCCACCACCATCATTATCTTTAGTCACTGAATCAGAAGAGGGGTCATATCTCAATGTTAATATATTGCCGATGTTTACCAACTTGTTTTCTTACTCCATCGCTTTTGACATGAATGGCTACCTGCTCGGAAAACAATTGGTATCTTTTTCACAGTCCCCATGGTGTATATCTTTCTAGCAGTGTCTAGTTTTGGGTATAAAAAACTATTCTACTTCCAAATAATACCTTTATGAGATAATCGAGTAATTCCCCGTTCCTGTTTCGCGCTCCTCGAGAATAACAATAAACTCACATCTATAGATAATAAAATAACATAAAACCACTCACGCGTTTACAAACAAGTGACAAAAACAGTCAGTAATATGCGCATAAGACGACTTAGCAAAGTGGACTTAACATTCACTCAGTTTACTTAATAAGAAGTAAGAAACGAAAAATACAACAAATGGCAGCCGGTGTAGGAATACCTAGGCCTGTCAGTATCCGGATTTGATCCTCAACCGCTCAAAAACCTTATAATAGCAGCATACAGATTGCTAGCTTCGAAGATCGATTCCAATATGTTACTTTGCCAACGGATCGCTTCAAGAGCTCCTAGACCCTTAACGATAATCTTAATAGCTTTAGCATTTGGAGCATTAGCCTTTCTTTATTCATTTATTGGTTTCTTTAGTAACGAGGTAAATAATATTATAACATTTGATGCTTTCGGTTCACTTACTCCTCAAGAAATTGGAGGACATTTTCTTTTTGGCTATATAGTTGCTCTTCCTACTAGGAATCTCAAGATGGGCGTATTGAGTGGGCTAATGGCATTAACTATTGATGCGGATCATTTGCTCAATGCAGCTGGGTTTGACTTACAAGCTAGAATGGGTCATTCTGTTTCTTTTGCCATCCTGTCTTCGGTTTTAATAGGTTTGATGGTAAGCCAAATCTTCCGAAAAGTATCAGTTTGGAATGAGATGATGTCAACTGAATCATCACCCTCCGGTAAGAAAAAAAAGACAATGGTATATAGTAAGAGCGTACACAATTCACTATTATCTCTAGAGAAGAAGGATATATTTTCTCAGTATCTGATTATCACTTTAGCAGCATTTATGTCGCATATCGCTTATGACGTTTTTGTAATATGAAAGGTTACCGGTTTTTAATACATGAATCGAGGCTAGCATTAGAACAGACAGATTATTTCTGATATTAGTGCTTCGTAGTGCTAAAATCTAGCCAGCATGCAAAACTAGATCCGAATAATACATTTGGCAATTTTGGATCCCTGAAGGTCTTGCCCACACCAAGACTGGCAAGTCCTGTTATTGTAGACTCTTCGTTCCTGCAGCGACAACCTCGTCGTAGTTTTCTCATCATTCTAAAGAAAACCTAAGCGCATCGAAAATGTCGTCATAACATAACGTAATGCAATTTTAGATAGCCATCAAAAATTGCTGAATCTACTAAAGCACTAATAACGATATAAATGTCCGATAAGATCAATAGTAGAGGTGTTTTAACAGATGTCAGATAATCAGAAGTTAAAACGATGTCCAATATGTGGTTGTACGGAGCACAAAATAGTCGGCTGCGCTACACATTGGCGGACGCACAAGAAGACTGACAAAGGTAAATGCGAAGTAAGGAAAGAGTGAACCGCAGCAACATATTAAGCAAAACCACATTCCCCAGCGTTAAACGAAGTACGCCCTGTAGGAGACGAGAGTTAGAAACCAGTGCGTGAAATGTTCAAAAATGTAATTGAGACAAGAATACCCAGAGGCAAATGCTTCTAGAAGGTGAATTATAACGACATTCTATCATTATTAGCGTCCGTGTTAACCGGCAATCTTGACCACCTACCGACTCTGGCTTTCAAAGCTGAATCATTCCATTCCCATTTACCAAGGAAGATGAACATCCAGAGGAAGAAAAAAAGAGTTTAAAGCATTTTTTCTAAGGGGTAGTTCCTCACAATGGTGGGTTGGGCGACTTCGCCAACAATTATGTCATGCTCACATTAAATGATGATTTCTGAAAAGTTCCTACTTGCAGGAACCAATTAAATTGCGTCAGATACGAAAAAGTTGTAAGTTTGATAAGTCCGCGCCAGAGGGATTATCCAACGTTCGTTTCGGTTGGTTTGTTGTCGGATGTAATATGTACTGACTGTACATCCGATTCACATAGTCTTGGATGATTGCCTCTTCTTTCGGCTTGACCCGAAAGCCTATCACTACTAAGGCTTCTTGTTTTTCAACACCTCCACCCTGCACTTTCTTGGCGTCCCTTTTTGTGTCGTACCACCAGGTTTGCTGCCATGCGGTGGCCCTGATTCAGTAAGATCTATACCAACGTTATTACTCACTAGTGAATAATTCCGATAATTGGAACTTACGATATTAGGCGTAGTACGTCATTTTTTAGCCTACCCTGGTCGTTTGACTAGGCTAAATTTCAGATCGTAGAAGAATGTTCACTAAGACCCAAAATGCTTTTTCATATGCTCATACGGAACATTTCTTTTTAAAACTTTTTGAAAAAAAATATCAAAATTAACGCTGCGGGCCTCCCGGGAGGGTACAGGTGATAGTACGCAATTAATGTACAAAGACAAACTATATGAAGTTGGCTGCCGCAAATGCAAATAACTTTGCAGAAGGCTAATGTTAAGGATCCTGAACAGTTGCTATTTGATGGAAACTAGCGTCGCAGCCTACAGGATAACTAATTATTCCCGGCCAGGGAATTTGCGTTTGGTGGTTGATGTGATTTATCGGCATTAAAATCATTGACATATTTACCTAGGTCTTTGATTATCAGTTCGAGATGTGAGCTATTGTAGACCTTGCATACTGCAACACTCTTTAGTATATGT
>WJXE01000113.1 GCA_009665115.1 Nitrosopumilales archaeon | reverse complement strand
TCTCTATACCTAGTTGCTTGCACTTCTCTTTGAGTAATGCTTTTAGCCTTTCTTCAATATTGCCAACGATTACCTTTCTCCGATATTTAGGAGTCCAGACAAAATGGTAGTTCATGAAATGTACCGACGTTTCTGAACTCTGATAACCTTTTGGCAATATGTTATATGTATAGTCTGCATATATAGCTTTTACTAGGAAGGAAACCAAATTCATCCCACCCATAAGTGATATGGGGTTTCTTTGGTTTCCTTACCTTCCAGTGCTAAAAAACATCTTAATGGGTCTACTGAAGATGCTATGTAGCAGCTACCCGACACCTTTTTTTGATAGCGTTTCTGATGATATTCTTCGGATTTGTAGAGTGTAGAAAAAAATATCTTAATTACAATCCTATCCCTGAATCTGCATGTTCACGCGATATTGAGAACGAGGACAAGACTTAAGAAGTGCCTCTCGCGTTGTCTTTGTATTGTTAAATCCTTTTCTCTTCTTTATCGTTAAACCAGATCATATCCATCATAAACCATGACATGTCCTTTCTGAGCAGTTTGATAAACATGTCTTCATGTTTAGGGCAATACATTGTTCTTCCAGAGATCAACTCGGATGTAACAGCTGATAATTCCTGAAAATGGAACTCTGCTTCAGCCTGCAGATATTTTTCCCATAGATCACCAAGCTTACCGTGAGGATGCACCAGGATAATTCACTTTACTATCATTACGGGACAATGCGCGTAAGTTACTACTCCGGATGCCGTACTTCCAAGTAGGAGCCTTTTAAAACCTGATCTTCCCTTGGTTCCCACTATAATTAAATCAACGTTTTCTTCTTGAGCATAGTCAACTAGTTCAGCCGCTACTATCGGAGTTGAGGCTAGGATTACTTCTGTCTTTAATTTTACTTCTATATTTTCATCATCTAGTTGTTGCTCCTTAACTTTATCTAGCCACCGCTGTGCTTCTTCTTTAGACGTTTGTATAATATCATTTACCGAACTAGGAGTTGCTGGAAGACCGAATAATAGAGGCTGAGGGGTATGCTCATAGCCTGATTTCGCGGATAATACATGAATGGCAATGAGTTCTGCATTGTCTTTTTTGGCCATCGCTAGCGCATACTCTGCTGCATCCATTGATGGTTGCGAACCATCTATCCCAACCAATATTTTGGAAAATTTGCCTTTTTTGTGTGGCAATTTATTTCTTACTAGCTCTTCTTGATGAACCTTCTTATGGAATTCTTCTAATTCGTATAGCGTATTCGCCAAGTAATGATTTTTATATCATTTGTAGATTCGATGATGCTATCTTTGTTGAGTTGCCATTTATCATAATCAACAAACTTAATAAGAATAATATTAGCATGATAGAAATAGTACTAGCAATGAGAGTACTAAAATACCAAAAATGACTTTTTTTATAAAATAAATAGATTCGCGGGTACCCGCTCTATTAGCCCAATATGTAGACAAAATAACATCAAACAAACAATGATAATACAAACATGATATTATAAAACTAGATTGTACTTAGATATGTGGAAAATCCGAGTGTTAAAGCTTAAAAAATATTAATACTCTCATAATCTATTATTTGTCCGATTCTGACATTGAGATAACAAGGCTAGCATCAATTTGCCTAATTGATGTATGATAACTCTTATCGATATTTCGGATTTATCCATTCAAGGAATGTCGCATAATTTAAAGAACGTTTGTCATATAGGTAGTCGGGAAGAACTTTAATAAATCTAAATCCATTTTTTAGCTGAAATGAAAGGACAGGATCTGAGAATTTACCATTAGTTATATTTTGGACGTATTGTAGAGCCGTCATTGTGTCAGCATATTTGTAATAGTTATATAATCTACCTCCGAGGATCATTCTTTTTAGGTTTAATTTTATGACAAGATCTTTTCTTGCTCCATACAGCATTGTTCCGATACCTTGACCTTGTAACTTTGGATGTGTGGAGATATCAGCTCCATAAAGACTATCTCCCAGATGGTCATGATTGTTAAACGTTCCATGTCCTGTAACCTCATGCCATGTGTGTTTTCTATATGCAGGTTTTAAGGAAATTATTAAACTACTCGCAGATGCAACAACCTTTTTTTCTTTATTGAGCTCAGCACATAGCTGACCGTCAGGGAAAACTCGGATGTGATTCTCAAGAAAGGCCGATGGCCATATCATTCCATAAGTAGCCATATCGGAAAATGATTTCCTTTGTAAAGCAATTATCTTAGGTATGTCGTTTTTATGAATATTCCTGATTGTAATTCTATCCATTTGGTTATCCTAACTATCTTATTTTTTGTTCTTACGTTACGACTTATATTTTTTAGAATGTTGTTTCGCCAATTTGAGTGTAGTTGAACACTTTGTAACATGCAGATTCAAATTTAATTCTTATGACTAGATGATTATCAACAACCCGGTTGTAATGACAATAACTACGCTGATGAAGCTCTGAAAATTTCTATTTATTCGTCACCAAAATTGCTCACCATACGAGAAACGTGGTGGAAGTAATCTCTTAAATCTTAGGTATATTCGCCGCAAAATCCAGCATACCAGAAAGAATGTTATGACGTTATTGGCAAGGGGTATAATGCATTAATCGGCTAATCGATTTCGAAGGCGAAAGAAACAAAAATATGCTTGAAGCATCGAAATAGCAAGTGTGCTATGAAGTTTTAACAGTTCTTAAATTCTGTCCTGGTGCAATGGCAAATCTTATCCACTGAACGTGCAAAAGTATATAATTTCTTTTCTAAGCCTATGACATCATAGCAATAATAAGGAAAGATAATCACAATTGACCGATAGCCAACAAACCACAACAATAGCTGACTTTTTGAAAAACTTTCCATTTTCGGATAAACGGGATAGACAAGGTTACGTGTTAAATGAAATATGTACGGCTATTGCTTCAGATTATAAATACATACTATTAGAAGCCCCTACTGGCTTTGGAAAGAGCCCTGTAGCCATAGCTGTTGCACTAACTTTGGGGTCAAGCTACATATGTACGTCAACTAAAGATTTACAGACTCAATACTCAAGGGATTTTCCATATCTTAAAGTAGCAAAAGGAATGAACAATTTTCCATGTCTAGTGAAAGAAGATTTTATTAAAAACGATACTTATAGATGTGGAGCATGCGTTTCGGATAATGTAAATGAATGTTACCATACAACAGTAGAATATGGTCCGTGTATGAGCAATGAATCCTTCAAAGATAGTGGCTGTAAGTATAGAACATTTCTAAAAAACTATAAAGTAAGTAATAAGGGCACAACAAATGAAAATGTATTCATTGACTCTGACACCAAGAATTATTACCAAAAAGAATATTCTCAATGGTTGCATCTCGAAAATTTAAAAGACCAGCGAAGAGCATGGATGCCATGCGAATACTTTGATCAATTGAATGCAGCCTTAACCTCAAGTCATTCTATATTCAATTATTCCAATTTTCTAGCCCTCCTACCAAATAAAAAAGTTCTTCCACAGAGGAAACTGTTAGTATTAGATGAAGGACATCTACTCGAAACTGAGATCGTAAAGCACAGAGGAGTATTTATATCAAAAAAAAGATGGAAACGATATATTCCTAATTTAAAGATGATCGACTATGGTTATGATGATATAGAAAAGTGGATTGATTTCCTCATTGAACTTGAGACACAAATGCTTGATTTAATTGGCAATAGCTCGATGGTGGAATCATTGTCAATATCCAGAAGAGTGAAATATAACTGGATAAACGATACGACTTCTAAATTAAGATCTAAAAATAAAAAAAGGGTAGTGGGTGCTTCAGAGATATTTGAAAGCGACGAAGAAATAGCAGAAAAGTACGGTGAAAATCTCTCAAAAAGATCATCATCCATTGGTGACGAACTTGCTGTTGAAGCAATAAGAGACACAGAAAGACTCACACGTGCAATAAACAATATTCTTTCCAATACTAAAAACTGGATTGTTTCTGAAATAAGGAAGGAAAATTATGAAATCGTAAGGATCGAATTAAAACCACTTGATGTATCTCCTTATTGTAAGGACATATTTGAGAAATGCACCAAGACTTTGATAATGAGCGCCACAATCCTTGACAGCAAAGAATTTTGCCGAAATGTTGGCCTTAACCCTAATGATGTGAAGTTCATACAGGTTGACTCAGACTTTCCACTACAAAATAGACCTATATATCCAATGAGTATTGCCTATCTAAATTTTAATAACCTCCAACTACAGGAGGTTAAAACCAAAATTTCTAGAGCTATTGACAACCTGATGACTTTACACAGAAATCATAAAGGAATAATTCATACTACATCTTACGAACAGCTAAATTTTATCAAAGAAAATATTTCACAGGCAAATGTACGAAGACTATTAGTTACAGATCCAGAGATACAAAGAGATGATGTTATTGCAGAACATACAAATAGTATAAAACCAACGGTTCTAATTTCACCATCATTTCATATGGGTCTTGACCTAAAGGATGCCCTGTCTAGGTTTCAGATAATAACCAAAGTACCTTATCCTAACAAAAGTGACAGATGGACAGATGCGAAAAGAAAGATGGATGAAGAATGGTACTATTGGCAAACAGCATTGAAATTGATACAAGGATATGGAAGATCCGTAAGGTCAAAGGAAGATTGGGCAAAGACATATGTTTTGGACTCGGCCTTTGGATACTTTGTCAGGAAGAATAGAAACATCTTGCCAGATTGGTTCACTCAAGCAATCCAAGGAAGGTTATGAGGGTATCGTTCGAGCATTGTCTTGTAATTTATACAATGTTTCCAATTTTAACCATGGTTTTGCGAACCCTTAATTGAATATGTCTGCTCTGAACACCTCCTCCGTCAATTGGGCAATCTTCTCTAGCAGTCTGCTTCTGTATCGATATTGAGATCGTTTTCGTTCTGAAACGTATTCTACCTCTTACGTTCTCCTATAATCAGTCATTGAAAGCCTTATACTTTTATTTTGAGGTTATCCAAGTGGCGGGATTATCCAATGAAGCCAGGCTGGAGCAGCCAAACCAGATGAATAGATAAGCAAAGGTGTTGCTGTTATTGCTAGCAGGATTCCTGAAATTAATCTTAGTTTGTCCAGCGGTACTCTTGCAAGAATATGTTTAGACTTCACTGCAATTACGATAAATACTGCAATAGAAATTGCTGCCCCTATTAATGCACCGCTGATATCTATGAAAGTTAATGCAGCCAATGCAGTTGCGTTTTCCACAGACTCCAAGCTTACAATCGTGATATATCCGTATTTGAGTTATCATTTATATCAAATGCTTATGATATATATCGTCAGCGTCATACAGCAGTATATCCATAAGCAAGCGGATAGATAATTCATGGTTAATTGTTTGAAAAAACATTGGGTATTGGAGGTGAATAGTCTATGGCATTAGAATCAATTGAACTCAGAAGATCAACAGTTTCAAAGAGCAGCAAGAAAACTAAATCAATAATTGTAATTGGAGTAATCGGTTTAACAATTATTGTGGCATTTGGTGTTGCAACTGGAATAAGTACAGGTCTTACTTCTTCTCCTATGAAACTTACAAACTGTACGAGCAAAGTACTTGAATTAGCACAAAAGGGAATGATTAGAGAAGTAGCAGGGTACAATGGAGCAATATACGAATGTACTCACATGCATGGTTTGAGTTCAGTATATGGTGAAGCATCTAGTTAGTGCTATTCCAAATATTTGAACAGAAGTGGGAGAACATCGGCCTCTCGATTTTCGATATGTGAATGGATAACAGATGCAGATACTATTGCATCTCAGTCATCCATTGTCTGTCCATAGCTCCTCCCCCATTCTCTATTTTCTATGACTTACATCTACCTCGCAAGTCCAAAAAAAGCAACAGGAGGAAACTACTGACACAAGTAGAAAAGAGGCCTACTCAACATATTATAGAAACGAAGGACGAGATAGTAATAATTTAGCAATCTAGCAACAAATTGAATGTCCTCGCTGCTACGACATAATGACGTTATACTCTCGGTCGGAGTGGCTGCTGCTGCGTCGGATTTCTGTCCGATTTACTCAAGCTACTACGTTTGCTCTTGCTGCTGACGGATAGATGTAACGTGGTCTATCAGTAATTCCTATTTGGGCTGTTGCCAGTTAGGTTATCTCAATTGTGTTTGGTTTTGAGTTTGCGATGGCGGCCTTAGTGGTAGTTGGAAAAAAGGAACTGCGCCACTACCGAGAGCATAAGTCATTTGACCATTCCACCTGTTAATTGATAGCCACTGAAGATACTCTGGATTTGTTTTAACTGTACAGTAA
>WJXE01000112.1 GCA_009665115.1 Nitrosopumilales archaeon | reverse complement strand
GCTAATAGTATATCATTATCCCTTATTACTCACGTTTAAATAGGACATCCGCGACTTAAATTAGATTATTATCAATTGACTTGTAAGGGTATATGTGTACGTCATAAAGCGCAGAAGCCTGTTGGTTCTGGGCGTTATGCAAACGGACAAAAACGATGTCAGATTTGCGAGATTTTCATGAAATGGGACGGATTGTGGTGCCCGTGTTGCGGATATAGATTGAGAACAAGGCCACGTAACCTAAAGTACAAGGCTAAATTGCGGACAAGGAACAACCAAACGATGGATAGTGTTCAAGCTGCAGTGATTCTACGGTAGTTTTTCAGCACATTTTTGGCTGTTATGAATAGCTCAAGCTGCAGCTTTTGAATCTGCGGCGTATCAATACTCAGATCCATCGACATCTGTATTAGTTTAGAATATGAGTTGCAAAAGGTTGCATTTTTGTTTACTAAAACTTTCCGAGCCATTTTGCCGAGATAGTAATAACAGTCTGGTAACATGCCAAGCTTGGTTAGATGTCTTGCTTTTTCGATAACCAATTCTTTATCGTAATCTTCGGAATATAGCTGCAGGAGGGCCGAAGATGATCTCGATATCGTGGATCTGGTTGCTCTTTCTATGCCTATGCACGCAAGAGCGACCTTGATCCCATTGGAGATAGTTTGTTCTTCAAAATTTAAGTTTCGGATCTGATTTAATTCATGAAGGGGCATTGGCCTGTACCCAGACAGAGCAAGGATCCCTTCCAAGAAATCGTATGCGGATATTTTAAGCCACATCGACGCGAGAATAGGGCTTTTTGACACAACACTATCGATCTTGTCGTAGCAAAAGAGTGAACCTACAATTGCTTTTTTTCCGAATGCAGTAAGGGCATTTGCATAGTTTGAATAATCGAAAGATTGGTGGGACAAGCCGTCCGGATTTGATGTCACAAAAGGATAGTCTGCCACAAAATCCTTAGCTACTATCATACCTTTCGTGGCTATTATATTTTTTCTGGGATTAGCACAGATGTTAATTAATTCAATATTGTGATCGCCTATTCTTAAAAATTTGTTCTCGTGACCAGGAGCACGTTCACTGAAAATCGCTAGATCGTATTCACAACAATCGAGCGAGGTTTTAGGATCTGTTGCCCTGCATCCAATAAGGGCAACAGGATACGCAATATTATTGTCGATATACTTCTTGATCGAAATGGGAATTTTCTGCATAGGTGCTTTGACCTGCTAGAAGCTTTATGAGAAAGATCGTGAGTAAGAATTTACAAAGCGGGTAGATTAGATTAGATTAGATTAGATTTTGATAAAAATGGTGCGCACAAGTTTTATATGAAGAGTAAAGAGAATTGGTGCTACTCCACGAAAAATCGGCGCTCCGGTGGTGTAGTCCGGTTAAGCATTTCGCCCTCTCAAGGCGACGATCCCGGGTTCAAATCCCGGCCGGAGCATGTAAGAACCACTACAGAACTCGGTAGTCCGGTATTCCTCTTCATCTTTGTCTGCTGGCATCTTTGTCAGACTAATAGGTGGACTGTCATAATCGTCATCATTCTGCTCTAGTCGTAAAGAGGGGTGCGTAATAAAGATTCCCGCTATGACCATCTGCTCTCGGTGTTTGCGCAATCATGCCAAGGGAAGGTCAAAGCCGTTATGGATGGAGACGAAGCCACTTAATTACAAATACGGATAGTATCCCTCACCGCCGCAAGAGATAAACAAGAAAACTCCCCCGCTTAAGGCGACTTGCCATGCAATATGCACTCATACTCTTCTTCGATTGCTTTCAAAAGGATATCTCCATTTATTCTTCCCTCTGATTTTAGCATTGCAGCAATTGATGTACCTCCAGCTCCCACACCGTCCTTTACAAATCCTCTTGCAAAGGCTTCTAAGCCTCGGATAGGCGATTTTGCCATACGTAGATCAGCTGCAAAGGCTGGGACATCGGTCGAGATTGAACTGACAAGTCCAGCGAGATTTGAAGAATTATCGTTGGCTACGTATATGGTAGTCCCAATACAGACTTCGTTCATCTTCAGGCCAAGTGATTTCAAAATTGCCAAGACTGCTGCCATCTGGGTTCCTCCAGCTAGGAGAACTTTCCCTCCAACCGATAATGCCCCTTCTGATATTCCTGCGACAGATGGCATCATTGGATCGCCTAAAAAAGCTATGGCTTCCAAGGGATTATTTTTTAATTCGCCAAATGAGATCCTTGACTTTTGTATACTGTGCTTGACTATGGTATTTTTAAGACGATGAGGATTTGTCTGCATGCTGCTACTCACCTTATACTTTGCATCAATACCAAGCGCATGAAGAACTCCCAGCGTCGTAGTGGTGCCACCAGGAATGCTTTCGCCTAAGACCATTAGGTCGCAAGATTTACCTAATTGCCTCCCTAATATACGTCCGTACTCGAAGGCCTTCCTAACATCCATAGATTCAACTGCCACGCCGGATTCGATGTTGTGGCCAGGGTCTATTCCAAAGGAAACGTAGGGAATGGAGGGTTTGATCTTTGAACCAGCGTCAACTACCAGAAAGGGAATATCTGCTAATCCAATGGCAGCTCTTGTTATAATAGCCGGAGTAGGATTCCCGTCAGGCGTGATCGGCACTTTATCGATACATTTGCAAAAGCCATAATACAAAAATTCAGCATCGGCTGCAGGGGTGTATTTCACGAGGTCTCGATTGGCGCCTGCTGCGGTGATGCCAGGAATGGTACTTGTATCTGTATACGATATTACGCAGACGAATAACGGTGACTTGGTTGAAAATCTGGTTATCGAAGAATTGCCCTGATTTATCGTTCTTATATCGGGATACTGATTCCTCGACAAGACTCACTCATCAGCACTTGCCATAAAACGCAGAAAATCTCCTTTGGATCTCGCTTTCAGTACATAGTTGGTTTTCTTTTCCTGACCAATCGTGGAAGTTTGTGTTGATCCATAATTATGTCCAGGGTAGACGGTCATGGAATCATCTAAATTTGCTATTTTCCCGAATAAACTATCATACATCTCTGATGCATCACTGCCAGGCAGGTCGACTCTGCCGCAATTCCCGATAAATAGAGTATCGCCAGTAAATACTAACTCATTGTTAACCACAAGAGACATACTATCCTTTGAATGTCCGGGCGTGTGAATGATCCTTATCATGATCTTTCCGATCGAAATTATTTGTCCATCTTCTACAGGAATGTCATTGGGTTGAGTCGAGTTTTTATGCTGTATAATTTTTGCCTCTGTTACTGCAGCAAT
Organism: Nitrosopumilales archaeon; assembly: GCA_009665115.1. Classification (GTDB taxonomy): domain Archaea; phylum Thermoproteota; class Nitrososphaeria; order Nitrososphaerales; family Nitrososphaeraceae; genus Nitrosopolaris. The sequence goes on along the minus strand of WJXE01000112.1, from coordinate 4,826 downwards.
TTGTTGATTGCCCAGAATGTGATCGAAATGGGTATGAGTATTAATAATGTATTTTATGTTCCAGCCATTTTTTTTTACGACGTCAAAAATTTTTTCCAAATCCCAAGATGGATCTATTACCGCGGCTTCGCTGTTATCTTCGTCAGCTAATATATAAGTGAAATTATCCATTTGACCTACCGGAATTTGTATTATTTTTACCGTTGTAAAATCACCTCAGAATTCCTCTCTCTGCTTCCGTCGGAATTCCTATATGCTCAACATAAACAATGCCGGTATGTTTTCTATCGTTTAGAAGACCAATCTTGAGCCTATGAAAAGTTACGGTAGCATCAGCCATGATGCATTTTTGGCCACTTTTGCCAGTATTGGGATCTAGTCCTGAAGGGATATCGGCCGCAACAACCCATGCATCTGATTTGTTTATTAACTCTATTGCAGACGCGTGCGGTTCATGAATATCGCCCCTGATACCTGTTCCAAATATGCCATCAAGGATGACATGTGCTTTGGAAATTTTTGTTCTCACCTTGACATCGAACCGGCTAGAAAAACTGGTCTCTATGGAATCCATTTTTTTTAAGATCTCCCAGTTTATCCTTGCCTCTTCAGTTCGCAAATCACCAGGTCGCCCCAATAATATCACAGTTATCGCATAGCCTGGATATCCGCTGAGATGTCTAGCTGCTACAAACACATCTCCGCCATTGTTGCCGGTGCCACAGACCGCAACAAGGCGCGTCATCCGTGGAGACCTTGTTTTAAAGTTAGCCCTCACAAAATCAGCAATGCCGTGCCCCGCGTTCTCCATCATATATATACGATGCATTCCAAGACGACTATGAGCTTTCTCTTCGATCTGATACATCTGAGTTGATGTGATCGCCTTGTCCAGATGCCTAATTGGCGTAGTTCGTCTCAGTATCAAATTGTGACCTTTACGTAATTGTAATTTCAGGAGTATTTATAATATTGTCAATGAAATTGCACGTTGCGCTCATTTTCTCGTCAATTGCAGCGTTCAATCAAATCGTCTAGGAGTGTCAGGCGTCCTGGCAGAAAAAAAAGACAACTAGCCCATCTGCAAACAAACAATTTTATGAACCGTTTCCGAAATCATACTGGACAGTCGACTATGACCAGAATCGACCAACTGGAGCATTACTAACGTTGCGACGGTTTCCACAGATCCAGAACAAACTAACAATCTTTGCTGCCGTTCTAACGTTTATCGTTATAATAGTATTCATGTTAGAATCGGTAGTTGTTGTAGAAGCAGGACATAGAGGAGTTGTTCTCTATGTGGGTGCAGTTGAAAACCGTGTATTAGGGGAAGGAATACACTTTATCATCCCATTTGCTGAACAGGTAGTGCCTCTGGAAGTACGTACTTTGAAATTCCAGGCCAACGCTTCAGCTGCCTCTAATGATCTGCAAGAGGTTCAGACAACTATAGCATTGAACTATCATATTAGTCCGAGTCAGGCGAACATTATTTATCAGCAGCTAGGTGCCGATTATGCAGACAGGATAATTGCACCAACTATACAGGAATCAGTTAAAGCTAGTGTTGCGAAATTCAATGCTGAAGAACTAATAACAAAAAGGGCTACTGCAAAAGCTGTGATAGCCGAGAGTATTGCCAATACACTATCAGCAAGGAATATAGTTGTCGAGACAGTATTCATAACCGACTTTAAATTCTCACAAGCATTTGCTACTCAGGTAGAATCAAAAGTAGTAGCGTTCCAAAAATTTCTAACAGAACAAAATAATCTAAAAGCTATCCAAGTAGTTGCAAACCAAACAGTTGTTCAGGCTCAGGCAGCAGCAAGGGCCAATGTAGCCAAAGCAAATGGCGAATCTCAGGCTATCAAGATAATTACTGTACAATTAAAAGAGTCCGGCGTATCTTCAGTGGCTATCAATTAACCGGTGGAACGGACAAATGCCTTATGCTCTTGGAAGTGGCGCGTTTCCTTTTTTCCAACTACCAGTACGGTCTCCATCGCAAACTCAAAATCAAACCCTGCCTCAAGCTAGATAATACTTCTGATAGCTTGGATTTCGCGAGCGCACAGCGCGAAATATTTGGTTCTATTAAAGATGGCAGATTGGCTTTGCAAATGGAACTAACTCGTGACTAATTTAACCAATTCGTTGCCATAATTTCAAATCGGATGCCAAAGGCAATGAACTGCCTTTTTTCCCAAATACATCGCAGGTGCTGCTTGTTGTGTGAATGGGTATTTGGTCCATTCCTGTTCTTGGTCATGTCGAGCATATCTTAACATTTAGTTAATGCAAATTAATTAGATTAGGTGTCTACGATGGTATACAAATATTGTTTAATACATTTGTGATACAAAAAACCGTACGGCAACTATAGTTAAGTTATCAAATAGCGACAATAATACCGACAAGGATCAAATAAATAAAAAGAATTCAAAAACCCGGATCAAGCTAGCTTCAACAAAGCGACAAACCATCAACATAAGAAAATTAGTGAGCTCTATCAGCCTCTAATAGATCAAGCCATTTATATCGACGACCAACTTATTCTACTGAACCAACTCCTTTCAAGCTCGAAATTATATTCAGAGTTACCTTTTGACTCGATATCTCTTTTAAACCGCGCTGACTATATGCTAAACATAAGCAGAAGTGTGTTCAGAGATGTGAGTACACTCCTAAGCCAGATATGTGATTTTGATTTAAGTTTATCAGCTACAAGCAATAATCGTGTATTAGCTGGGACCTAACCACTTGAACTACGGGGATGTATATTTCACTATACACTCCTTAAAAGAGCTTTACTTCGTAACGTGAGATTTGTGTATGAGAAACTCAAACCCTACTTATTCCACACCGTCAGGAACGAATAACGTGGCAATTTCAAATCAAATGCGATGCATATAAGTTCACTGAAGAAGGAATAGTGATAGCGGTAGCTGCAACGGGACGCAGAGGACAGACTCCTGATCCGATTATTTTCCACATTTACCTTTACGTTACCTAGAACGGATGTTTTATGTTCTGACTTTCATCAATTTGACTTGTCCACGTGTGCAATTCTCAGGACCGCCTAAGTGTGAACGTAAATGCTCCCTTGCTTTTGATTCGGCTAGCTTTTCAGCTGATATGTAGCCACACTTCTTACATGTCACAATATAACTCCATCTGACCAAACTGGCTGTACGCTAATAATGACGACGGGTTCATTTTATCTATTTCGAAAGTTCTTGTTGCTTCATATTTCAAGCTCTTTTTGTTGTCCTATCTTGAAACAACAGAATCTTGATTATCTGGTCGGTCGATTTTTTGATTGAAACAGGTATAGAGTTAATGTAAGATTCATTGGTCGGTTAAGCAGAGTTGTCAAGCAGAAATGATAATAATATACAGCCTTTCATTTGTTTATCTTGGCAAAGTGATCCCAATACAGGCTTAATATTTTGGGTCTCTTCTGAAGCTGTTTTTTCCCGTGCTGCGACCCATCATACCATTTCGAAAGGCGAAGGGAAATCATCCGGCTGTTTATGGCATTGATACACTGATGGACTACTGGGACTTCTGAGACCCACGTTTCTTACGTTCAATGAGGCCCATCAGCTGATAACCATATTCTAAGTTGTGCCTAACATGATTAATTCCATGTGAGCCATGTGGTACAAATTTACCATCCAAAACGTTTTCGATGTAATCTCTCGATTTTCTAACTGATACACTTGCATGTTGAAGCTGGTTATACGTAAGTCTTCTACCTAGCTCATTTTCTACCTCTTTTTTAAATTCTCCCTCAGAAGATATTAAGCTACTGTACTTTTGCAATTTGTTGTAATTTAGGCAAAGGTCAGTTAACTTCCCGACGTCAGCGATCTCAACCTTACTAAGTGATTCTATTAAGTCTGATCTTTTGCGTCCTGTTATTTGACTTAAACTCTCGATAAGATCGTAATCCTTTTCAACAATGCCTATATATTTGCTCGAATCTCTTTTGGGGGGCCATATCTCTGATTTTCTTGCCTGGTAGTATCTCTCCATACTATGGGCGCTTACCTCCCTACCAAATGTGTCCCTTCCAACCATAAGAACTGAAACCATATCAACGATGATTTTCGGGTAATTTGCTTTCAAAGATTTATCGGCGCTTTGGTAGTTTTCCATAATATCTCTGTAGATCTTAAAGACAATGTCGTTTGTTGCGAATACTTTGCCATGTTTTTTATCCATTTGTTTGGTAGCCAACGTAAGAAAATCGTATAACTCAGATTGACTGAATATGTGCCGATCGTTTTCACCACAGATGTCTGCGATGGTCTTCGTGACAGTCAGCCATTTGCCGCCACTGATACCATTTTGTGGGAGTCGTTTAACTGCCAGCTGTGCAATCTCTCTTCCAACTTCTGTCTCCTCTTTTACCTTAAGGATATCTAAGGAGTATATTAGAGCATTCGTCAAAGCAGTATAACTATTGTCCTCTCCATCTTTTTTGCTCGCTGTGATTGGACTCTTGCCACTAGTCTTGGCCCTCATATTTTTCCTCAACTGATTTGTATCTTAAATTCCTGAGCGGTACGATACCAGAAGCTGCATGCGAATTCAGTCGATCTCTAGGGTATTCACCCATTCTGTCATTAGTAGTCTCTGTAAGCTTATTAACGTTACTAATGTTTGGTAATGATCACTATCTTTTTGCTGTAAGATGAAAGTTTCTAAATTTACAAGCAATAGATATCGAAAAATAATTACAAGATATTTCACACCCCTATTCTAATAGAAGAAACGAAGTTAGACTCGTCTTTACGGCCTGCCCGGAGCTTACC
>WJXE01000111.1 GCA_009665115.1 Nitrosopumilales archaeon | reverse complement strand
TTAGATCCTATGAAACCGGCTCCACCAGTTACAAGTATCTTCATAAATTCACTTAGTTATCTGGTCGGTAGGTGCCATATTTTTCTGTTATTGGATTAATCTAACATATTGCTGGTCTTTCTCGCGAATATCAGATATGTGGTATGCCCAATCATCCTCATCGAAGGTCTGCTCATGCCTTCTCTTGCCTCTATATTTCGAATCATCAGTTCAACACAGTCTACATCAATGAAATTATTTTGTTTTAGTTCTGTTGCGGACTTTTCCAGCTGATTCATAGTCGGACAAATGGCGACGAATGCACCGCTAGGCTTCAACGCGCGATAGACTTGGCTGATCATGGTCCAAGGGTCGCCAAGATCGACTATGGCTGCGTCGACATCTTCTATGTCAAGACCCAGGTGTGGGTCGTATAAATGAGTTGTAACATATGCAGTCATGGCAGCCTTTTCTAGATTGCGCTTGGCAATCTCAATAAAATCCGGATTTACGTCGAAAGTGTAAATGTGTCCACTAGGTTTTACGATGCTGGCCAGAAAAGTAGTAAGAGCTCCACTTCCAGTGCCGATCTCAAGTACCTTTGATCCGTTTTTCAATCCTGTTCGAGCAACAATATATCCCAAATCTTTTGGATATATGATCTGTGTCCTTCGTTCGGATTTCATTATAAAGTCGTGAATAGTTGGCTCCACTAGGTGGATAAGTTTTCCTTCGCTGGTTTTAACGATGCTACCATATTCTAATCCAATAATCGATGGGACATCGATTACCCCGAGATGCGTGTGTACTTTCTTTTCACAATTAACCCGCGTCAGCCATTTTTTTCTCGATGTGTGAAAAAGCATAACGTAGGAACCTTCCTGGATCGTCATTAACAAAAAATAACACAAGTCACAGGAGATAAAAATCCTTCTTGGTGTAGAGCCGTTACACGGAACATTATTGTTTGATAATTGAAGATGATATATGATAACGACAAAAGATCACTTGACTTGGTGCTAAAGCTAACGTAAACTACATCGCAGTGTGTGATCTGTCATTTATAAGGTATTTAACCTGTGGTTTATACAGACGATTTAATGAAGGGGGTTATCTTCGATCTAGACGGCGTCTTAGTAGATTCCATGCCAATGCATTATGAGGCATGGAAGATAGCATTTAGCGAAGTAGCAAATATCGAAGTTGATGAAAGGACAATTTATTTGCTTGAAGGAATGCGAGGGATTGAATTAGTCAGAAACATTTTTGAGCTCAAGCGGATTGGACCGTTTGATGAATCGATTTTAACGCAGATTACAAAAAGAAAAGATGAATATTTCAGAAAGATATTTAGTTTCAAACCTTTTGAGGGCGTGAAGGAGTTGGTTACAAATTTAAGATGTCGTAAAGCAGTCGTCAGCGGTTCTGCGAAAAAAGATGTTGAGAGAATTTTAGGCCAAGCCCTCGGATTCGGGAAGGAGCAGTTCGATGTTATAATTACCGCGGACGAAGTTAAGAAAGGAAAGCCGGATCCATCCTCGCTATTTTCAGCTGTGGAGAAACTGAAGCTCAATACAACTGAAGCGCTAGTAGTTGAAAACGCACCTTTAGGTGTTGAGGCAGCAAATAGAGCCGGGATCTCATGCATAGTGGTCTTGAATAATACACCTCTAGATACGACAGATTTCAAATCCCTAATTTCAGAGGAGAGAATTCTCAAACGAACAGAATCGGCTTTCAACTTTCTGAAGAAGTGGTGTACTGAATGAAAGTGATTATATTTTCTCATGAATCTGATCTTGACGGGTTATTTTCGGCTGCTATTGGGTTAATTCGATATCCGCAAGCACGACTCGTATTTCTCAATTACGGTGCGGAGAGCTTTATAAGAATGAGAGGGTTCGTCGAGTCCGCAACCCGTTCCTCGCAGGAGAAGGGTATAGTCGTCATTTCAGATTTAGGGCTCAGCTCTGACCCTAGTCTGATAGATACCTGTAGAGAAACCTTTTCAATAGCCAAGAAAAAAAACTGGAGTATTATCTGGATCGATCACCATCCTTGGCCTGAAAACGCGATCCAGGACATAGAACCTTACGTTGAGCTTGTGTTGGACAGTGTCAGTTCGAAGTGCGCCGCAGAGTTGATTTATGAAAAATTTCTTTCAGGACACCGCCTGGCAGAAAAACTTGCAAGTCTAGCCCATACAATGGATTACTTTACAAATGATCAATATCTAACTCCTACTTCAGAACTAATAAAATACTATCATAACTTCCCTGATTGCTACACCCGCCTCATCAATCTCGCACAGAAATCTTCGCATGGGATACTATGGGATATTGAAATGCAAACAGATTACAACGAATATGCGCTATTGCGAGACGAGGCAAAGGAACGCGTACTTTCAACGATGCGAATCCGAGACATTCATAATATCAAGATCGCATTTATACAATCATCACCTTTCATTCAGAACAGTTTATTTTCGGATGAAGTTTTCAAAAAAACAGGCGTGGATCTTGCTATGGTTTACGGCACGGATGGCAGAGTAAGTATAAGACGTAATAACAATAAAATTTCTTGTAATGATATCGCAGCGAACCTACCTGAAGGAGGCGGTCACATATTCGCAGCAGGTGCAATTTTTCGCAGTAATCCAAGTGATATTGAGTCGGTCATATTAGAGTTGGAGCGCGCAGTTTTGACGACCTTGGAAAGTACTGATACAGATGCTAATCTGTGAACTCGCTCAAGTATAATCTATTTCGGAAAAGGGACAGAACATAGACGATTGGACGATTGGGAATCATCGCGGGTTGATGGTGATCTTAAGTATAAGCATAGTATATCTTCTAAGGATAACAGATAAAATAGTACACGCTCTTTGTTTTTGTTTTTCAGGGAGAGTTGAAACAAATGGTGAAATGTCCATTACAAGGAATCGAAGAAAATTAAAGAAGGTCTGGATTCGTGTCTCATAATGGAATTTATATAGATTTTGCTAATCAATTGGCAGATGGAGACGGGTTCTAGAAAAAGTAAATTTACAGTCTACCAGTGTTGTAAGAGAGGGCACACTTTAAAATGCGCATCGATCGTAAAGACTGGGGGGGTAATAGTGTATCCCACCGATACGGTATATGGAATTGGTTGCAACCCATATTTGGAGGAAGCAGTCGAAAGAATCTTTGAAATAAAGGGTCGAAATAAAGTCAACCCTTTTCCCATTTTAGCATCAAACTTACAGGACATAGAAAAAATTGCGTTACTAGGTAAAATCGGTAAACGCTTGGCTAAGATATTCTGGCCAGGCGCCCTTACCATAATCTCCACACTTATTGATACACGAATTTCCACAAAGGTGACCGCAGGTAAAACAACCGTCGGTGTCCGAGTTCCGGATAATAAATGCGCAGTTGCTCTGTTGAAGCATTGCAAATACCTTGTGGGTACCAGCGCAAACAAATCAGGAGAGAATCCTTCTAATTCAATCTCGGAAGTGATTTTGTCGTCGTTGAGAGGTTTCGACGCGATTTTGGACGGAGGTAATATTAGACAAGGGAGCGCATCAACTATTTTGGATCTGTCAGGACGCGTCCCCAAGATAATTCGGGAGGGAGCAATCTCATCGGAGGAAATTGCCAGGGTTCTTTCAACAAACAACAACTGATCTAGTTATGGACTTTAATCTCATAGTTTCGACATATAGACATCGAGAAGACGATGCGCAAAACGAACTCCACGACATTCTTGAATTGTTTGGAGATCCAAAACCAGGGTCAGACATTACTGACCTTGTCGGTATCTTGATAGGGCGTACGGCGCTTGAACCCTTTGAAGTAGTGAAGAGAATCAAAGAACTAGTCAATGACGAGCCCTGGCGTGTCAGATACATTCTCAGACTTATTCCCATAGAATTTGCTTTTACTGAAGACGGACTGGATTCTATTAAAAATGCTGCAAAGCGACTCGCTTCAAAGATGCAAAAATTCGAGACGTTCAGGATAACTGTCGAAAGGAGAAATACTTCATTGCGTTCTTCTGAAATAATCGCAACCGTTGGTTCAGAAATTGACAACAGAGTAGATCTAGAAAATCCTGATTGGATCGTACTGGTGGAAATAATCGGAAAACTTGTTGGGATCTCTGTTTTACGGCCAAATGAAATATTCAGCTCACTCATAGAGAAGCGACAAGGGGGGACCGTTACTTAGTTAGCAAGGCTGCCTTTTCTGAAAGATAGCTCGTGAAGGCATCATCATTTGATAAAAATTTATTCAATTGGACTCCGAGCCGCCTGCAAATAAGTTCTTTCTTTGTTTTGTTTGGTTTTAAGACAGAGTCGTCTATCTTAAGATGCGTATTACATATACGTCTGGTAACTTTTATCAACTTCTTTTTTTCTTTTGAGAAAAGAATAAAGCAGCCTGGTGCTTGATTCCTTAAGCCTATGTCCTTCAAAGCTCTCGATATTTGATCTGTGCAGGATATTCGAAGAAGAAGATCCATTTCGGGTCTTTCTACCAATGTGATTTTTCTTTTTTCTGACTCGATAGTGATTTTTAAGGCTTGGAGAATGTGTTCGAGTCCATACACAGCATCTGCACATACAGCCTGTATCGACACCCCTCCATTCGAGGTTTTTCGTAAATCGTCAATAAATTCGCCGACATCTTTCACATCTAAATCGGACACTCCAATAACTGTCGTAAATATATTACCCACTTTGTGTATTCGGTTCTGGTGTTTCAGGAACTTCCTCTCTCCTAATTACGATGTTGTTTAAAGACCTTGTTTTAGCGGTCGTTCAATGATCTATACTGGGCCAGTCCATACATTTCTACGCCGGGTGATATTTACTGTCCCGTAAGCGAAGCTAATATTCAGAAGTCGAATATCGATCATAATCATAATATTCATTTTAATATCTATATTCCTTTTACATGCTAAAAAGATTTTCGAGATTAGTTAAGACCTCATGTTAGTGAATCGGCGATATGAATTCAGCTGAATCTTCCAGCTTCGAAAAATTAACCTGTACGTCGATGGTATGAATAAAAAACCAAGAGTTATCAGTCCCTTCTCATGCAGGTTTCGGGCTACCGCCATGTACAACTGTTACAATAGTAACGGTATCTCCACTCTCTATTACGGTATCATTGCCACCAAGTGAGGAAGATTCAACACCATTAACTGCTATCAAAATATTATGAGGACTCAACACCTCTGGTTCCTTGACGTCACGCCGCAACAGCATTAGTATTTCAGATAAGGAGAGATTAGACTCCTCTAGGATAATTGATGGCTTGCCAACCGCTTTTTTCACGCCGCCTAGGAGTCTCACGTTTATCATGATTCATACCGCGTCTATTGTATTTCTGGCTCTGTTGCACCGTCTGAAGAACCTTTTTCTGTATTTTCCCTGCGAAGATATGCCGTGATGAATCCAGCTATTCTATTTCTGAGCAGTTTGGACCTTACAACAGCTATTTTCTTAAGAGTCGCCTTGTTTTGATCAAAATCTGTACCGAAATTTTCCGGATATCTTTCCAAAATCTCAGCAGAAATCCGCTTAATTCTATCCATTCACCAAAATATTAACAAGACGTAATTTTATCTTATTGAAACCGCGGGGTAAAAAAAGCGACTCACGTTGCGGTCTTGTCTGCTTTCATGGGTGCGCAAAATACAATAAAAGTTATAGTATAGGAGCATTGCAGACTGCTCGTAAGATAAAATAGGATAGACTGCTCTGTAGGACGTATGGTGTCAAGCATCCGCTTAAACGGTGACAAAGTCGAATCCTTGACGTCTCTTGCGAAGGATTCTTTACCTTGGGAATCGTGTGCACTTTTGTTAGGCGAAACTAGCACTGAGAATTTGGACGAAATTATCGTGAGCGACGTGATCACAGTGAAAAACAGCGATTCTTCGCCAGTAACTTTCAGTATCGATCCAGACGATCTTATCAATGCATATCAAGTGTCCGAAGCTAGGAACCTGCAAGTTGTTGGAATATTTCATTCGCATCCAGCGGAGCCTTTTCCCTCGTCAACAGACAAAAAATATATGAAGATTAACCCTGTCGTGTGGCTTATCTATTCAACGGTAACAAATGAGTCGAGGGCTTATATTTTCGAAGATAAACTAAAGGAAGTGGAATTGCGGGTTACGGTATGAGCCGCTCCGTGTCCCGAGGATACAGCACCGTTTCTCTGATATTGTCGGAACGAGTCAGGACCATCATTAATCGGTCGAATCCAAGTCCCCATCCTGAATGCGGGGGCATTCCCCAACCGAATACTCTTAAATGGCGGTCAAAATTCATAGGATTTAATCCTTGATCTATTAACCTCTTGCGCAACTGTACCGGGTCATGTTGTCTTTGGCCCCCAGAAATCAGTTCCAAATA
>WJXE01000012.1 GCA_009665115.1 Nitrosopumilales archaeon | reverse complement strand
ATTGTGGGTGATGCAAGAAATTTGTTATATACCTACCGGCTCAGTAGCCACTTTACGGGTAGATTTATTATTAGACCTCTAGATAGACTGTCCCATTTTCTATACTAACCTTGAATGACTCTTCTGGGTTTAATTTGGCAGGAAACCACAATAGGTTGCCGTTCGTTACATCCCATTTTGCACCATGCCAAGGGCACGTCAGCTCCTTGCCATTAAGCTCCCCCTCATGAAGCTCAGCTCCTGCATGGTTGCAAGTATCACCCATTGCATAATAATTTCCCCCTACATTCGCAACTAGAACTTCCTTTCCACCTGCTGTTACATGTGTTAACTTTCCTTCTGGAATATCAGAAGTTTTTCCTACTACAACCTTTGCCATGGAGCTACACCTAAATTGCCATATTTAAAATCTCATCGTATTTGGAAAAGTCGAAATAAATTCCTTTATTAAGAGTAGTTTGTCCGATGGTCCAGAAATTATCGTTTACTAAGTGTTGAAGAATCTTCGCTTCACCCCATTCTCAGTGTGAATGACTTGACTAGCTGGTTCTCAAAGATAATTATTTATTATACAATGACCATTCCAGGAATTGTCGTGAAGCACTTCAGCTCAAAAAACCGTATGGCGCAACTTCGTTTAGTCCATTATTTCTAGCACTCGGACCAAAAACGGAGAATAGGTTGTGATTAAGCTCCTTTTTTGGTACTTATCAGCAAGCACATTAGTGCTTTTTGAACGTGCAATCTGTTTTCGGCCTCTTCCCACACAACTGAAGCTTTCCCATCAATTACGTCTGAGGTTACTTCTTGACCTCGTGTGGCAGGAAGACAATGCATGAAAATGGCATCCTTTTTCGCCAACTTCATAAGTTTAGAGTTTACCTGGTATCTTGGAAGAAAGGCCTTATTGCGAGTGATCTTTTCTCCATTTCTACCTATAGAAATAAATGTATCAGTCACAACTACATCGGCATTTCTAGCGGCAGCAGCAGGATCGTCTGTAATACTTATTTCCGATCCTGTCTTTTGTCCTTCTCTTTTTCCCAACATTACCACCTGGTGTGATGGTTCATAGCCACGAGGACAAGCTACCGCTATATTCATGCCAGTCTTTGCACAACCCAACACCAAATCATTGCAAACGTTATTGCCATCACCTATCCACGTAACATTTAATCCTTCTAGTTTTTTCTTCTGCTCCTGAATCGTCAGCATGTCCGCAAGTATCTGACATGGATGGAAGGTATCAGAAAGTCCATTTATAACAGGGACAGAAGCGTATGTAGCCAATCTTTGTATGTCCACATGACAATAAAGTCGCGCTACTATACAATTTAGATATAGTGACAAGGATCGTGCTGTATCTTCTATAGATTCTCCACGTGCCAATTGGATATCGCTAGTGCTAAGATATACTACACTTCCACCGAGTTGATACATTCCTGTTTCAAAACTTACACGAGTCCTGGTGGATGGTTTTTGGAAAATCATACCCAGAACTTTTCCTTTGAGTAACGAGTCTGATTTTCTACGTCTTGACTCTTTTTTAAAGCGGCTCGCTAATCTTAATATTGAAAAAATTTCTTCTGGGTTTACGTCCATCAGACTAAGAACGTCTTTTTTACTTAAGCAGGTCTTCAATGTCTTCATCGCTAAGATATACTACTTTCTCGTCGGCATCCCTTCCCTGCTCTTCTTTTTCTCCTGCTCTCTTTGAATCCTTCTTTTCCCTTCTCTGATCTTTACCTTCCATGTTCGTATCTTTACTTTCCTCGTCCGTCTCTTGTATCATATTGTCCTTCTCAGCTGTCATTTTGGTATCGGGTTCTTCGACTATCCCTGGTTTTTTGTCGTTCTTCCTTCTACTGAAAAGCCTGCTAAAGCGACTCTTCTTTTTCTCTGCCTCTTCGTGAGTATGTGCTAGATCAATGTCTTCTCGGCTTTCCTTTACAAAATAGGGTGTTTCAGACACCTGCGTCTTGTCTTTTAAAAGTGTGGATTCAGATTCAACCTCTAACGTAGGTTTGGTGTCGTTTTCCGGCTCTGCTACACGTATTACTGATTCCGGGAGAGTTGATGGTGAGGATTTTGATTTTTCTTCCCCTGCTGGTGTTGTGGAATAGTCAACTGCATCGCTAGTCTCCTTTGCACGAGTTGTCCTAATCGCAGGTTTTCGTAATTCGTCAGCTGGCTTGGCAGATAGCCCACTAGACGAAGGTTCCACCTTTGATTTTCCAGCCCCAATAGGTTCAGAGGTTTGTTCTAGTCTCAAAACCGAATTGTCCATATTAATTTTCTGCGCGTTGCCGAATAGAGATTGAAGGAATTTACCCATGTCAAACGGGATTATATCATCGTATCCCTGCCCAACTCCAAGGTAAACAATCGGTTTGGAAGTAGTATAAACTATTGAAATTGCAGAACCGCCTTTGGCATCTGCATCCGTTTTGGTTAATATCGCGCCGTCAAATTTAGTATATTCAAAAAACTCCCTAGCTTGATTTATCGTATCATTCCCAGCTAATGAATCACCGACAAATAATTTTATATCTGGCTTTACCACTTTGACGATCTTGCCTATCTCGTCCATCAAATTTTTGGCGGTCTGCATTCTGCCGGCTGTGTCGATTAGCACAGCGTCGATGTGATGCTTCTTACTATAATCAACTGCGTCCCTACCCACGGCAGAAGGATCAGCTCCGTATCTTTGGGCAATGACCTTTAACGCTAATTTCTCGGCGTGCTGGGTTAGTTGCTCGATAGCCCCGGCACGATGGGTATCGGCAGCTGCCAACACTACAGAAATACCATTTTTCCGTAGCAGATTGGCTATTTTTGCGACTGTCGTAGTCTTGCCAGTCCCATTGATTCCAAGAAATACGACAACGAACGGGCCGCCTTTTAATTCCCTCTTTACTTTAATTTTGTCAATTAGATCTACTTTTCCGGTCTTCGAAAACATTTCTGCGATAACAGTTTGGAATTTTAATCTGATCAATTCCTCTTTAATCTGATCTTTTTCCAGTTTTAATCCAAGTAATTCTTTTTTCAATTTTGCAGAGAGATCGTCGGTTACCTCTTGTGCAACATCACTTTCCAACAAGCCAAGCTGCAGATCAAATAAGATATTATCAATATCTTTTTCGGAGAGCTCTCTTTGGCCTATACTCTTAGTGGCGCTTGAAAATGCCCTTCTGAGCTGATCGAACATATGCTCATCTGGCCAACCTAAACTGAGTGAGAAGGCTGGCGGCTGCTGTCTCTGATGTCATTATCATGAGCTTGTTTTCTAGGGTTTGATAGAGATGATGCAGGGGTGCTTTGCCCTTGCTGTAACATTTGGTTAATCTGGGCCTGAATTTGCTCCATGCGCACAGCAATTTGCTGTTTCTGGCCTAGAAGCTGCCTCAACGCAAGTTCAAATTCTTTAATTTTGACTTCCACATAGTTGATGGCATCTTCCCTAGTTTTTTCTACAGTCACTCCCGCTCCCACATTTATCAATAACTTCTTCATAGGAGGGACCAGTGTTTTTACATAAACGCCTATTCCAACTGGTGTTAATGCTTCAACTACGTTTTCATCCACAATATTTTGGATGGCAGTTGAAGCAAGACGAGCCTCTCCTACTAACCTTGTAACTGTCGCTTCGCGATTGATAATATCATTCATATAGGCTTCAAGAATTCTAGACTGTTCCACCATTTCATTTATTTTCTGCTCCATTCCAGCCTGTTGGCGATTAATTTCGTTGCTCATCTAAGTTCAATTTCCACTGCTATCTTATAATTGTGACTAGAAGTTAGCCCTATAAATACAATCAGGACGATTACAAATTTGTCTGCTAACAAATCGTCAGTATTTTTTAAAATGCGTCTTCCGTCATATAATTTCGACACATGGATAAACATCTAATTTCCTGCCCAATTTATCCATCTGAAATTCTCGCTAGACCTTTTTGATTCAGCACTTTATTCAACAATGTTAAATCATATATTCCAACAAGATTTGGCGGCTTTTTCAAAAAACCAATCTCAAATGCGTCGTTTGCTGATTTAAAAAGAGATTGCTTTAATGGGTCGTATGTAAAGTCTATCCTTGATGATGCTTGCTGTAGCTCTTCATTCGCTATAGTATGTCCTGTGAGTTTTTTGAGTTGAGTGTTGAATGCTTGCATCGCTTCCGCCTTGTGATGAATGATCCAGTTCGTTTCATCGACATGTACAGCCAACAATTTCATTATAATGCCCTGATTATCATGCAGATAATCGGTTCTAGATATTACGAGAGCTGTTACAAATTTTCCTCCTGGCCACAAGATTCGTTCATCGAGAAAGATTCTTGCATTGGCTTCTTTTACCAGTTTTGTACCCCATGGTTCGGGAACCCACGCTCCATCGATTTGTTTCTTTAACATTAATGTGAATATATCTGAACTCGTTGCAGATATTACCTGTACGTTGCCTCCATTCTCTTTTGTTTTGTAGCCATTTTCAAGCAAATATTTTCTAAGAGCCACGTCCTGTGTATTGCCCAACTGTGGCGACGCAAATTTTCTGTTCGCGAAATCCTTGGTTGACTGGATTCCCGAATCATTCCTGACAACAAAAACAGCGCCCCCGCTTGATGCTCCAGAAATTATCTTTAGTGCTTTTCCGTCGGATACTATATAGCCATTGATTGTTGGATTAGGCCCTACGTATGCGACATCAATCTGATTTGCAAATAAAGCCTCAATTAACGATGGACCTGAATCAAAAATTTGTGGCTTAACGACGATATTTGCGCCCAACGCCTTTTGAAAATCTCCATTTCCCAATCCTATAACAGCCTGAGCATGATTTAAAATTGGAAAATAGCCGATTCTCAAGATATTAGACGATGCGCCAGTGCTGTTGTTGTTATTGTTGTTATTGCTGATAGTCAAGACGGGATTACTATAGAGCAACGAAGTGGCAATTACTCCGGCAATTATCGCTGCAGATATTACCAGTTTTATTTTAGCAGTCATTCGGGTCGCCAACAAACATTATCCAAGGTTGAATATTACGGCCTTTAAATACGCATACCTTGAACATTATATGCCGAAATTTAGCACATCTGTATGAGAAGGTAAAGTGCTATTCCCGACTCTATAAGTACACCTGTATACAAACTGTCTATCAAAATCTCAATACGTAGATAGAGAAGGAGAGAAGCTTCTCTTCTATTACTGCACGTCCAACTTTGTGATACTATTGATTATAACAGAATGATCTGCATCTCTTTCAGTAGTTACATAAAGAAGGTGGTTGTCTCCCAGAGGCATTGTAATGCGTTTAATCTTTTCATATTCTGCCAATACATATTTTCCTTTTCCAATCTTCGGAGCAAGTTCGCTGCGTGTTTTCCACGCTTTAACTGCAAGATCTAGTGATTTCCTGCTTTCGTCAGGAGTTAGCAAATTTCTTACACCTTCACGGTGATCAGAGTGCATAATTTTGCCATTTTGATCACATATTGTAACTAATCTAATCTTTGGATCGCTCTTCATTATACTTTCATGGATGCGCTTGTAATCCATAGCTAATCTTAGAAGAGGTGGAACTAATAAAATTTTTGAATGGTATCCCGATGTACTATGATTGGGTGTGTTCACATTTTAATACTAGATTGAAATATTAAAAATATTTTGAAATTCCACGTACATATGTTAACTAATGGTTCAATTTTCGGTGAATCTTGGGATCTTATTGTTCTGAATCCGAACCGAACGAGACGTCCGCTGTAATTCAAACTAGCAAATCCTAATGAACATGAATAGCTAGCTATCCTAATTAGCATGCAAAAGAAGTAGATTGTTCAAATCATGCCGAGATCTTACCTCCTGCCAGGAAGATCTCTGGATGGACTAACTCTTTATCAGCGGGGATACCTGCTTGATAATGACTGCTGAACATGAATAACTATTCATCCTGATCCTTGATTAGGTCAAACGGTTTCATGGCATTCGGTAAATCTTCTATTACATCGGTTGCCACCATGTGCAAGCCTACTCGCTCATACGCCAAACTCGCTGCTACCCCATTCAGAAAAACGCCAAGAATAGAAGCATTGAAGGAGCTATACTTGGTAAGCAAACCCACTGTCAAACCTGAGAGAACATCACCCATCCCTCCAACGGTCATTGCTGGAGTACTTCTTTTAATTACAGCAGTATGTTCGCTGACACCGTCAGAAATTATATTTACCGATCCTTTGAGTACTATTGTAATTCCATAATCTTTTGCAGCCGTCTGAACAGTTGAAGTTTGTACATCTTCATTTGTACCAGGATGCTTTTCAAAAAGCCGCTTATACTCGCCTGCATGAGGGGTGACGATCGTGCCAGTTCCCGCAATTTCTCGGAGTATCTCGGGAATTAGAGCTGAGGCATCCAGCAGCAATTTAATCTCTGCATTTCTAAGTTGTCTTATCAGTGAAACGAGTGCTTCGGGCTTGGCGATACTCATCCCCATGCCAATAGCCGCAGTATGAGGCTTCTTAGGGAGCATTGCCATAAGTCTATTTACTAATCCTGATGTCAGCTTATCATCGGGCAGAGGCAGTGCTATGATGTCTGGAGAGTAGGCTCTCACGGCTATAATATTGGACTTCGGTACGGCAGTAAATACAAGATCGGTACCAGATCTTAGAGCAGCTATCGATGCAAGTATCGGGGCTCCATGATAGATCCTGCTTCCGCCTACGACCAAAACTATACCGTTATCACCCTTGCGAGAAGTTGCTATTCTAGGGACGATGAGGTCCTTTACAAGTTTAGGTGTTACTGTTATTCTCTTTGCCAATTCCTTCTCATTTTAAACCTTGCAAGTATGGATGATAAACTTTGCCAGCGTCCCCTCCTCCTTTCTCATAGCTGCATTAACTTTTTTAACAAGAGGATTTTATTATAGACCATACCGATGGTCTGTGGAAATATTTGTGAAAGACTAGACTAAAATACACGTTTGTGAGTCCACTTCTCTGGTAAGAAACATTGTATAAGGTGTGAGATTTGCTTCTATCAAATGGCGATTCTGTTCTCGTTCGTGGATGCAGCTAAGAAAAACCCCAACCAGTGAAAGAGAAAAGGAAAAACTCAAAGGCAGGGACAACGCTGAATGACCTCAATGGCTCAAATTTTAGAAATTCTCATCATATCTGCGATTCTAATCTCCATCCCATAACGAGCCTCTTCATTTTTCATATGCTTATATATCCTTAATAGGTCACTCCAGTGCTTCACAAAACTGAATTTCCTTGTTATTTTGAGTTGGATAAATTTATAGACCAATACATAGATTTCGAATTTCTTTATCACCTGTTCTCGATATATTTTCAGATCAAACAGATTCTTAATCAACAATTCTGCACACCAAGTTGCAGGAACGATTCCTTCACCAAGTAGTGAATAGACCGTGCCTATGGATTCACCTACTCCAACTGACTTCCTACCATCTGTAAACGGCTCACAGTATAATGGCGGACTAATTCTTACCGGCCGGCCGACCTTTTTTATTATTTCACATTCGTATTTTTTTAAGAATTGTTCAACAAACTCGTTATTATGTTTTCTTTCAAAGTCTCCGGCTCCTATATGGGCATAGCCATTGCCAAGGGGAAAATACCAGAAATAACCAGTCATTGAAGGGAATGCCTTCAGGTAAAAATCGTCGTAAGGAGTTTTATCGACCTTGTACTTTACCTTGTATTGAACACAAGGGATCCACATTTCATTTCTTAACTTTGGAAGATAGTTTCGATGGAATCCAGTAGAATCGACTATCATATCAAACTCCTGTTCAAGATTCTCCTTCCGTGGAGCTCTGCCAAATTCGACTTTTGTTCCTCGTATCATATCTTTAATTAGCCTTAGCTTGTCATAGTTAACCATTCCCTTTAAACGGATATTAATGCTATTATTCCTGCTATCTCCAATGTCAACCATCATATGTTTTCCGTCGTGCAGAATATAATCCTCGAAATTCAGACCGCAATTTTTTGCTAAACCTGACATTACGTTTTTGGATGTCGCCCATGCGCAAACAGCGTCATGATCTGTTTCTGGCATTCTCTCAAAACCGGTTACAAAGATATCATGAGCATCGCTCAGTCTGTTCATAAGATAAGCACCGGCTACACCTATACCAACCACAGCGATTTTCATAAGCAATCCTACTCGGCAGTAATGTTCAATAAAAACATTGCAATTTCCTTCGTAGACATGCGTTTTATCTTTTGAAGCATCACACGCTGTCTTGACTTCGAGCAACGACTGTTCCTGCATTAGCCGTTACGTGTTACGGTACTTCGGATTTGCCATTACTCCCCATTATCATATCTGACATTAAATAGATACTATTAAGGTGCCTTGATCTGTATTCTTTTTTTACCTTGGGGGGATTTTTCAATAGTATATTACTCACAGAATGCAAGTTGCTATGATCTACTTTAATAGTTAACGCAAGATTTGATTTTTTTATCTAAAGCAATTTTGCCTAGCCAATCTTTATCTAACGCGTAATTACAAAACTACTCATGAGATTACCGATTAAGGAGGATGATTATTTTGCCAGAGAAGTTAATTCTGCCTTTGAGATCGTAAAAGACAACTATCTTTTAGCAATAAAGCCTCAAATCGAAATGAATAAAGTTAATGCGATGTTGGCAGACGGCAGCGTAACTCAAATTGATTGCTTTGAGCCACAAAGGGTTATGGTTTTTTATCAACAATTGGTTGACTCACTAAAATGGTGGGTTACAACAGGCATATCTACCTCGCAGACCGAGGACCTACACAGGTTGTATTGTCAGTTCACGCAGGAAGTCGGCCAATACAGAATGTCTGGCTATTTTGGAATTCAATTTCATGCATTGCCTTATTACCGAGTCGATAAGCGTATTATTGAGATCCAAAAGGAGTTGGCTCAGATCGCTGGTGAAGGTGGAAACACCTTCAAATCTATCGCTGACAAAGGAAACCACATAGTGCAGAAGGAGTTGGAGAGTATTGGATATGCGCAACTGGGATTTGAAGAGTTGCTTGAAAAACTATTTGAGGACGAAAGCCTAGTCACAGATTTGGAAAAAAAAACAACAACGCTAGAAAATGAATTTCCGGAATTCGAAGAAATGCGTCATAAGAAAGAGCGGCTGTTTTCAGAACTAAACGATTTGCTTATTGAATTATGTCAAATTTCGCCAGTATCGATTGATCACAATAAATTGATGCAGGGAGAAGAAGGAGTCGTTACATATTTTGATATAGCGAAAGTGAAGAATCAGAAAACGAAGGAGACCGACTCTTATATTAATACTAAGAGGATGACAAAAGAACTGACAGGACAGGTTGTTAGTATCTTTAGCGAAATGGCAAACACCTTGCTGGCAGTTGGAAGGAGTATCGAAAAATGAAATCAAATTTTTAGATTGAATGTCTCTTAACCTACAAGTTGCAAATCACTATGTGTCCAACATCAAAACAAAACACTGCATGGGACTGATTTACTAGTGATTTTATGCTTATCTACAATCATCTACTTTCTCACCTGCTCTCCTAATTGGTTCGGTTCATGAGCAAGTATCAATATTCTTGAAAATTCATAAAACACCGAGGATGAGGGAAGCAACGTCGTTGAAGATCTGCGCCCAATGAATCTTACCACTAAGGTCAATTTCTTTACCCTTGATCCAACCGATCATTCTGAGTGACATCTGTTTGTGCAGAAGCTCCTCCCCCTCTCCCACTAAGAGGTTTCAATTCTTAATTATCGCTACGTAAATAATTAATGGCATGGTCATGAACATGTGGTATTCCAAGCATTCACCGGTCTTCGAAACAAAAAATTCCAAGTCTATAGTTCATCCTTTCATAGTTAAAGGGCATAGAGGACTTACGATTAATCCATATCAAGGATGCCAGCATAGATGTGGGTATTGTTATGCAACTTATGAATGGTCTCCAGAATTCTATGACAAAATTTACGCCAAAAGTAACGCGCCTGAAGTATTAGAAAGCCAGTTAAAATCTTGGAAATCTGAAACTATTGAACCAGTAATGGTATCATCTGCTACTGATGCATATCAGCCTGCAGAATTAAAATATGGCTTAACACAAAAATGTATCGAAGTATTACAGAAACATAACGTTCCATATTATGTTTTTACAAAATCAACATTAATAGAAAGAGACCTCAAGCTCCATCAGAAATACAAAGATGACTGCTTCTTGGTGTGGTCTATTACTACATGTGATGAGAAGATTAGACGTCTGATGGAACCAGGTACCCCTCCAGCGCATTCTATGTTTAAGGTAATAAAGAAATTTACAGATGCAGGTGTATGCTGTGGTGTAAACATTGATCCTATTATGCCCTTTATTACTGATTCTCAAAGCCAATTGCAAGAAATAATAGATAGCTGTCATGATTCAGGTGTTCCATATGTTTTTGGTGCGCTTTTGAGGTTAAGATCTGATATATGGGAGAGAGTGAAAATAATTCTAAAATTACTCCATATTGAAAACGGAATTGACCAGTACAAAAAAACCATTTATCAATTTAGAGAGCCGTTGGAACCATGGTGCAACGTTACAGTCAATGAATCCTATGAAAGCCGTGTACTTCAAAATTTAGAAGAAAAAGTGTCGGAGAAAGGGATGATATTTGATTTTCCAGATTTAATTAGAAGTAGACGTCTAAATTCAAATCAGAGTTATAACGGAGGACAACAAGTTACTTTAACGAGCTATATGTAAAAGATAGAACCACTGCCTTTAGGAGCTGTGTTGAGAATGTTTCAGAGTCATTTGATATGGCTATAGAGGCAGAAAGAACAGTACATTTACTCCTAATAGGACCGCCTGCATTCGCCAAATCAATGTTTATGAGTTCACTTACAAGATGAGAGGTCACAATGCTGTTGGAGGGAATTCTACAAAATTCGGTATTGTTGATTATTCGTTCCTCTTGGTAATGATTTCGTACAAAACTCAATTATGTTATTTAGCCTCGTGAAAGAAATCTAGTGCTAAGTTGAAGGAATCCATTATGTTCTGCAGACTTCGATAACACTTACGTCAAGTCTGATTTGCTTCCATGTTACTTTTTCTGCTTTTCAGGCTTTTCTGCACAAACTTTAATATTCTCGTTCGTAAATTGTAATACTTTTCAAATCACTTGAGTAGCAGCAGATACACAAATTCAAATATCGTATTGCTGCAAATTTGCTTGCCGCGGCTACCCAAACTGATTGATTCTTACAATTTACGTATTTGGTTCTTGGTGTATCAAGCTTCAGAGCAAACCCAATAAGCCTTTTAATAATATGGAAGAGGTTATAGCACGATTAATAATAATATGCAAAATTTATACCGCAAGTACCGAGAATATATCCTCTTTAATAAGAGTATATTTATTGCTGGAATCTGTGCATTTCTCGCGGCTGCTTATGTTACTCAAGCCTCTTATTTGACATATAACAAAAGTAACATAACAAATTCAATAGTTGGTTTGACTACAGAATATGGTGTTTATTTACCAATTTTTGCACTCTTATTCTATCTGGACAATCGGTATCGGTATGTAGATCCTCTGACGGGAACTAGAAATCATAAGGTGATAATCCTGGACATCAAAAAACTTATTGCTTCCTTTTCTGTTTCCGAAATTGTATATTCTGTTACCAAAATATCTTCTAATTATCAGCTACTCCAGCTTGGAATACAACCGTATCAAGCATCAATGGTTAGCTCACTAATTGCATCTCTGGTTTTTTACGTGGTAATCAACGTCATTGTGATAAAGGTTGTAAAGCTGTTCAATAGATGACAATGAGTTGGAATGAAACAACCCTTCACCATAGGCCATTCAAATCGTTCATGGAACGAATTTATACTCTGCTACTTATAACATGTACCGCAACCGTCGCGGATATACGCCGTTTTCCTGGATCTAGAAAATACCCTCATTTTAAAAGGAAATAAGATAAAATCCGTTTCCGCCGACAATACTGATAGGTACAACTAGGTGGAAGACGATAGAGATTGACTCCGGTGACACCATTATCAGTGGCTGGCCCAACAGCTTCCAAGCGTATGCCGATTACATGAGAACACAAGCATTTGAAGAATGTATCAACGAGATATCGTTACTTGCGAAGCATAATACTATCGCCATCTTGTGTGCAGAAGCGCTGCCATGGCTTGTCATCGCAGACTTATAAGCGATTCTCCTACGATGCTCGGTCTTGAAGTTTATGATATCAAGAACAAAAAGCATCCTGACCTTCCCATATTTACTTTATATGCCCAAATTCTTAGTTGCGAAATAAGATATTCTGCATCTAACTTGCAAGAGGAGCATATAAAGAATCTGCAAAAAAAGACGAGCCGATTCGAAACTATAATACAAGACCGAACCAAAGCAAAAAAGTCCTGAAGCGCTGACGTAATTTAGCTACTTTGTTCTCGCGATTAGTAGGTTAGGACTGGTTCCGCTTCCAAGATGTATCCCCACCCAGCTCTGAAAAAGTGAAAATAATACGTAAGAATACATAAAGGTTAAGAGGGATAGAAGATATCCTTGCAAAAGATTTTGGTACGTGCACCATCGGAGCTGGCTCATAAACTGACGGAAACCCTTAGGCACCGCTACGACGTTCGAACAGAAATACAGGAAGATGACAGTAAAGCCATCTGTGAAATAGAAGCAAGGATAACGAGGAACTGGATTACGATTTGTAGGTTTGCACCTGACGAGAATTTAAAAGATATACTTACGATGTTTAAGGTGAACCTTGAAATAAAAAGCAGGAGATAAAGTTGTATTTTTTCATTCTAAATCGTTCACCGCATTTTTCGAATGTACATGGGTTTTCGAATTCTTAAAGAAAACGCGCACCTCTTTCTTGTGGATCTTCGACTAGGTTATTGCTATCCTATTGAATTGTTGAAAATTCTCGAACTTGTTAGCTTCAAGCATAATTTCTTATGGGAACTTTAATCGTACGATTTTTTACAATCTATTTATCCGAATACATTCAATATCAGATTAATCACAAGTCTTCAACAAGGGTTTTTTCATAACTAAAAACAATAATTAGTCAAGCTAAATAATAACAATTTCTAAGGTATATGAAAAAAAGGATATCGCAAAAGCCACTCCTTATTATTGTGCTCAAGTATCAAATTGACATTTCGTCTTGCCGGATTGAAATTTAATGCAGAAATATTCATGTGATAAAACCCAGCAACAGGATATCGAAGTATTCCCCGCCAGGGAATTTGAGAACGGTTGATGGGACTTTGTGGCCTTCCTCCCGGGAGGGTAAATTACAACTTTCTGAACATTCTTCTATAACACGCAAGAGTGGGCATTCGCACGCTCATAGGAATCATTTCTTTTTAAAAGTTTATGTAAAAATGTACGGAAATAGGGGTTGCCGCCCTCCCGGGAGGGTACTGTTACCGTAAGCAATCTAATGTACAAGAACAAACTATATGAAGTTGGTGCCTGCAAGGCAATGAACTTCGCCCTATTTTTACGTGTATTTGCTGATATATGTCATAGGCTCTTTGTCTAGCAGGCGACGTCATGACCTAGATATGTTGATATTTTATGCCGGTGCCTTCGGATACGTAGAATAGCTGGAAATTGTGGAAAACGGTTGTAACTGTTGAGAAAGTTTAGAGGCAAATAATATTGCTGGTTGAATAGTGATATAGTATCTTCCTCCACAGAAAGGAATTTGCTTAACCAAATCATTTTTTACCGCTACGTATTTGCCTTTATTCAATTATAGATGACTTCGTAAGATATAATTAGGATTTCGGGAGAGCTCTTGTATTCTTTATTGATCTCATCTGTCGTTTGTACATTGAGATTAATTCCTCTACTTCAGTAGCGTCCTCCGGATTTTTGTCGACTCTTATCTTGCCAGTAAATTTCGGGAACCTGAGTGCAAGGCCATAATTTTCCCTTATTGAATTGATGCCTGCAGTATGTGAAGGACTAAGAGTTATTTCAGACGCACTAACCTCGATTACTATTTTTGGCTCAAACCATAGATCCATTTGCATTCCGGTGTCCACTCTAGGATGTCTGTGCGTGATTCGGGTGTCTTCTAGATTTTTGTAAAAATGCTCGAGATGCAGGTCAGTAAAACCTGTCCCTACTTTACAAGTACTTCTAAACATATCCGCCTTAGAATCATATGCCGCCAACAAAAGGGCACCATATTTTCCAACTCTACGTCCTCTACCATAGAGTGCACCAACTATAACCAAATCCAGGGTGTCAGCAAGGTCGCTTCGATACTCACGTTTTAACTTAATCCAGGCAAACCCTCTTGCCCCTGCCCTGTACGAGCTTGTGAGCTGCTTTATCATAAGGCCTTCACAGCCATGCTCTATGGCAACAGCCATAAGTTTCTCAAGATCCTCTGTTTTTTTTACAATTGCTTGGGGGACCAGTCTAACTTTTTCGTTCTTTAATCCTTTTGTGGCTTTTTCAATTAGTTTACGTCGTTGGAGGTACGGTAGAGAAGTCTTGTCATCTCCATCGATATATAATACGTCAAAAATATTTATGACTACAGGATACTCTTCTATTGCTTCTTTGATTCCATATTTTCGTCTGCGATGCATCAGTTCCTGAAAAGGAAGGAATTCGTCTGTTTGAGCATTAATTGCTACGACCTCAGCTTCTAATATCGTTTCATTGGTCTTGATTAATTTTTGGATTGCTTCAGCAACATCGGGATAGTGGTGAGTGATTTTTTCTAACCTTCTTGAAAATAGCTCCACCTTCTCTTTTCCTTTATGGACTTGAATTCTTTCTCCATCCAATTTGTACTCTGCTGCTAGAGACTGGCCCTTCATTCTTACCATCGCTTCCTCGGCACTCCTTACCCGTTCTGCCAGCATTGGTCTGACTGGTTTGTATAATGTAATTTCGAGTAATCTCAGGGATTCGAGACCTTTTATAGCTAGTAGTTTGGCGACTGTTCCTAGGTCACTTGAAACATTATAGGCATTTTCTAGTATTTGTCTATAGGACTTGTCACCTGTAAATGCTAACGCTAATGCATCGATTACCGTATAATCGGCAATACCTAGCCGTAAGGTTCCCATTATGAATTTCATTATGTATCGGCTCTCACGCGGAGTCGCATCACTCAAAAGGCTACTTACAAGACGGAGTTTGGCATCCTGTGAACCCGTGCCACCAGAATGTGCTATCTTATCTAAAGTCAAATATACTCTTTCAACAGTCATTTTCTCAGCAAGCAAGGTTGTTTGGTTTTTTGATTTCATTACTTCCCCAGCCGTATCGCCAAGATCTCCCGTTTTGCGATAAATTTGTTCTATAGACTCAACATCTAATCCTGTACAAAGAGAAATTGCACGGATAGCCATTTTTTCTGCCAAGCCAAGTTCGACACCTTCATAGTCAGGGCGGAGCTTGCCCTGGATAAGGTATATTACACGATCAATAATGTCGGTGGGCGTTTTTCTCAAAAGAGAAACAAGGTAATCTGTAAGAGCAAGTCTACTGGAAGTTCGCTCCATCTGCTCAAATGTATCTACAATTATCGAAAAATCCAATACTCTTTAATTACAGCAAGACACCCATAGGTTTTAAGTTATTCATTCAAAGCATTTCTCGTTAGGCAGTTCATCAGTAGCTAGTGTCTACCCAACAATGTCGCTCGAATTGAGTCTTTGTCATTTGACCGTCTAGAGTTTAACTTTTGTTGATTTGTCTTTCCCAAGTAATCATCAATTCGAGATTGTTGCCGGTACTACCCAGACAGTCACATCACCACTCGCATCTAAGTGACCATTCTTGTTATTCTTATTCTTTAGTATCACGCTAACTGTTAAACTATTATTAATATCATCTCCTTTCAAAGTTGTGCTGCCTGCAACGGTTTGATCATTCTTACCAACCGCTACAACTGAAATATACTTAGGAATATTTCCATTATCGTTATGCGTACGTTCTAGTGTCACCTTTAAAAGGTGTGGATTACTTCTATCAACATCTGTTATCTTGACGTCCTTTATGAAGCTCTTGTCCTGAACATCTAATCCATGACGATTGTTATTGTAGGTGTACTTGTAGTTGTTATTGTTATTGTTATTGTTATTTCTGCTATCCTTATTGCTCGGCTGACTCTCGGTCTTGCTTATATGTTTGAGCCCTACAAATGATACTGTATTAGTAACGTGTGAATTACTGTTGTCACCGTAATGTAATTTGAGGGCAGGTGTAGAACCTGTATGATAATTTACGGATAATCCATGAAATGGTAATAACGATGTATCTGTCGGAGGAGATCCTAGAAATGCAGGCGCAAAGGCTGTATGCAGATTTGCAGGGAAACCACGAAATGGCACGAGTGCAGATGCTGAAGGAGCTCCCAACATAATTATTGCTAACATCAATAGTGGTATGGT
>WJXE01000110.1 GCA_009665115.1 Nitrosopumilales archaeon | reverse complement strand
TAATAACGGAAGTGGTATAATCTGCTCACTTAATTGCTACAATATATTAATTGAGAATAATCAGGTTCATGATAATACAGGTGATGGAATAGACTTTAGTAGAAATATGTATAATTCTATTGCAAGGAATAATATTATCTACAATGAGCCTGCAGGGGTCCTTGTTTCACAATCACATAACAATCAGCTATACAATAACACAGTTTCAACTAGTGGAAATGGAATTTACGTAAATTCTGGTTCCACAAATAATAAAATGTATGATAATACACTTTTGAATTCTAAATCCCATGCAATACTTATCAATAACGGTTCTAATGGCAACACATTCTATTCGAATAAGATAGTTAGTGCCATCAAAGAGGGACTAGAGATTGGTCAAGACGCAACATCAACGAATAATGTGTTCTCGAATAATCAAGTAATTAATTCAGCATCACCTAATAATACTCTTGCCAATGAAATACAAAAAAAGAACAACTCTGAGATCGACGGCAAAGGCCATTAGGTCCACGGTGGTCAACTAGTAGTAGTTAGTGATTAAATTTTATGAAATGAGGCTATAAGCAGCAACATCAATTAGATTATGCAGAACAGCTTTGCCAAACGCTTGATATATTCCTCCAATTTCTCTTTTCGATCTTTCGTACTTCACTCCAACCTTTTCCACCATTATTTTACAGCAAGCAGTTTGTTCTAGGGTATCGGCACTTATCTTGCTTACCTAGTTCTGAACATTGTCATCAAAGATAAGCCAAGAAACCAGTACCAGTACAGGTCAGCCTTGCAATAATTTTTCTAAATCCATCGTCCCGTTGCTGCCGCTCGTGGTTGGAGTAGATAATGATGTCGTGACGCTTCTAGTCAAGGTGTTACTAGATTTGATATTATTTATCAAAATTGTAATACCACCACTATAGCTATTATTGAATGAAATTGCCTCAGTTGCTCTTCCAGCAGCTACAGGCTCATTTGCCCTGTTTACCACTCTCGGAGTAAATTGTCATATCAAAACAATCTATTGGCTATACTCGTTGCATGCTAGGTGGCACGCTGAACCGACTTGCGCTCAGACTCGACTCACCTCTAGCATTTGATTCTTTTTGTGTTCATAGATTCCTTTATCTGAAATCTTTGTCATGACTCGTGGTAGTAAGCCGCCTTTCTAGACTTGGTAGAATTTATTGCTGAGTACCATTTATAGCGGCATTAGAATTAGTTTTATTAGTCCCAGTTGCCACTTGAGGATTCCATTCTGCCTTGCAGTATCATTTGCCCAAAGGCGAAGATGCATGGAAGTAGTATTGATTTTGTAATAAATAACACGAGAAAGGCCGCTCCTGATGCAGAAAATAATATATGCTCTTTTGACTAAATTTCTTGTCTACTGAGCAATCAGAGGTAATCTCAATGGATTTTCGTAAACCGGACGTGAGGTTATCATGAGATTTCTTAACGTATTTATTGCTCATGAGCATATATTCACGGTATGCTTTTGTAGAGTTACATGGGGAGTGTTTGTACAGTAGCGTCCATTGTTTCAGCTTCTAGTCGTATTCTTATTATTGATCCTTCCATATCTAATCTGGGGTAACCACATTGGTCGGACGACTACAGCCTATTGGGATTTTGGGGATGATTTTTGCTATAGCAGGAGGTATTGCGTGGTTCCTGCAACAGAGACTTTTAGCACTCCTATTATGGGGCGTTGCCGTAATAATAATACTGAAACTGAATAGACAGAAAAAAAGATCATCTAAATCAAAAAATAAATATCGATGACTTGTTCCAGAAAAAAAGGAACGAAAGAAGATTGATCTACCGCTTTTGCACAATACTAAATAACCCACTGAATTTTGTAGTGGCCACGATTATTCCAATGATCGCTATGGCAAGTATTGTTGCCGAAATAACTGTTCCGAATTCTGGCACCGCATGACTGCCCGCTATTTCGATCTGCAAAGAACCCTTGTCAAAATCAATTGCTAATGTTCTTAATTGGGTATTGTTCTTTAGTTGGGTAACTGGGACATACTGACTATCCTCAAAGACTACATAATTTTGGTCATGGTTAGTCCCCTGTCTTTTAGAGTCAATAATATTTCTAGGAAGTTCTATTGTTAGTGTTCCATGTGAGGGTGAAGATATACTTAACAGCAAAGTAGAGCTGTCTTTCTCCATAGAAACACTATTGAGATTATTACCACTACCAGTTATGCGATAGTTAAGAGGATACATTTTACTACCACTCTTTAGGTTAGTAGTGGAATTGCTTGGAGCCGTTGTCGTTGCTGCTGTTCTAACTTTAGCTGAAGATTTTGCCGATGTTGCATTCGTAGAAGTTTTAGCAGCAGTAACATTAGCTGGAGCCTTGGTAGCATTCGTTACTTGAGATGCCGGAGCAGCAGTAGCATTAGCTGGGTTTATTGTAGTTGGAGTGCTAGTTGTTACTTGTGAAGTAATTGCTGGACCCATTTGAGTGCCAGCAATTTCTATATGTTCAGTACCATTGTCAAAACTAATGGACAATACCCTGGCCTGTGCGTCGGTTTTTATTTGGTCTGATTCTGAACTATATTGACCATCTTGAAACACCACAAAGTTAGCGTCTTGGCTCCCCGGTGTTTTAGAATCTATTACATTTCGTGGAAGTTCAATAGTCAAGTTTCCATTTGATTTAGACGAGACGGTGACCAGAAGCGTGGTGTTGTCCTTCTCTGCAGAGATACTCGCAAGCTTGCCCCCATGATTTGATACTTGAGTGGATATACTACACTACCCAACTTCAAACCAATAGTACTGTTGCTGGGTGTTGTTACAGTAGCAGCAGGTGTGACTTTACTTGCATTCGTTTGATTATTTACCATACTAGCTCCACGGCTAGCATTTTGTGCATAACTCAATTGAGGCGACAGCGTAGTCACAAATATAGTGCCAAGTATGATCCCAACAGTGACTACTACTGCCATCATCGTGAAGCGTTTTTTCTCATTTATATAATTGGAATGAATTTTCTGATTTATCAAAAACAAGTATCCAGTGTTTAGAGCATTATTTGGGCTTAATAATTTTATGCCATCTACCTTCGAGCATCTCGTAACTTCTACTTGACATCGTAGTCGACCCTATAACCGTTGTAACACCTTGAGTTGATTCAGGCGATAATTATCAACCATAGATCAGAACGTGTAGAATTTAGAGATCCTGATGCATCTAGGTAGCAGCAACCAACATATATTATATTCTTACAAATGATGCGACCAAATCCCTTAAACGGAGGCATTTATTCGCAATTCGAGTTATGTATCTACCGGCAAAACTGTATCTTGTTATCCATCCTTTTCCGTGTTTTGATACTTCCCACTTACCTGTGGTTATCCTGCAGCTATCGCTTCCTCTTCAAAAAATTGCCTGAACCTCATCGACATTAACTTTGACTCTGTATGGTGTGACGGAGCTCACCCTAGTATGCATGATTGTAAGTTGACATTATATATTGCAGTCAATTATTTTCATGTGTTTTCATTGCTTCGAATACAAGGCGACAACGAAATGGAAGTATGGGGGTAACGCATTCTTAGATCCCATGCATCCTTCGGAGAGAGGTACTCTACGTTTGTTGCTTGTTGATACTAGCATCGTCATGATGAAAAACATTTCTCACGTATTTTGAGAGCGCTACGTATTGAATGACCAAAGACAACAGAACGACACCGAATGTTAGAGTCTGCAATATACTCTTAAAATTGCTCGGTGGAAGTGATGCGACTAGAGCCACAGATATTGCGCCCCGCATTCCACCAAGCAGTATAACATGTCTCCATGTCATTGGAATAATTTCTCCTATGAACCTGTTTGTTGCGGCAAGCATAGGATAGATAGCTGCTGCTCTAGCTGCTAACACCGCAAGAAATGCAAGGACAATTATGGGGAGGTGTTCACCTACATCAACGATATTCATGCTAATCCCTAGGTAAAGGAATGCTGCAGAACTTGCAAAAAATGCAGTCATTTCCCAGAAAGTGAAGGCAAAGGCTCTAACGTTCTTACTCATGGTAACCTCTTTTTTCACCGTCACATTGCCAAAGTATAGTCCGGCGACTGCTACAGCCATTAAACCTGATACACCTAACGAATTTGCAAGTACAACCGAGCCAAATACGGTAACAATAGTTAGTGAAGTCTCTGAGAAAGGATCGTTCATCAATGGATGGAGTCTGTGCGTTGCCGCAGCAATTGCTAATCCAATACCTGCACCACCAAAAAATACCACTATAAAATGTATAGCTCCATTAGCAATGGCTAAATTAATCGAGCCGTTGGGGGCTGTAATCGCTATATTCCCTGGCACAGAAGAAGAAAAAGAGTGAGACACAGAACCAAGAATTGCGCTACCGGAACCGGCAAAAGCTATTGCAATTATAGAGGAAAAAACAATAGCTCCAGTAGCGTCATTGAAGGCAGCCTCAGACTCCATTAGCGTAGAGAGTATCTTTGGGACCCTTACCCTTTTGAATATCTCAATCACGATTGCCGCATCGGTAGGAGCAATCAAGGCTGCAAAGGCAAAGGCGACAAGAGGCGGTAAACCGGCTATATAAGTCATAATAAATCCACCGGCTAAAGTAGCAAGAACCACACCTACAGTAGCGAGTAATAATGCAGATATTCTGACAACTTTAAATTTTTTGTAGTCCACATTCATCATTGCTTCAAAAATTAAAGGTGGTATTACGAAATCGATTAATAGATTCGGATCGATTCTGAAGTGTTGAATATTTACTATCTCTATTCCAGCAAAGCTAAGAAATGAAATAATGATTCCAAATCCCACTAGGACAATCGTATGAGGCACTTTTGTTCTAGAAGAAAATAGGGTAGCAGCAAATATCATGGCCAAGAAGATTGGGATTACATACTCAGAAGTAAGTGATATTTCCCCGTTTCCTCCAACAGTGGAAGAAGCGGTCGCAAGAGCAGTTGCCGTTGTTTCAATCATGATAGAATTTTGTTGTAACACTAATCCTAAGAGTAGATAATAATAATATATCTGAGCAAGACCCTATTAGTTATTGAAACGGACGAACACGGAATCAATCAGGTTCTGTCATTCAGTTATTAATCCTATTATTCTCCTCTCCTTTTATTGAATTAACTAAAGTAAGAAACGTCAAGTAAAAGAGAGCAGACGCGCGCGTCAAGCACAACAACAACCCGACCTTTAATGTAGCTGCTGAAGAGAATTTATTTCCTGTTCATTCTACTACAAAAAACTCGTTAAACTATCTGATACAATATAGTCTTCACACTCTTTTTATAATATCACACCTAGTTGGTATCACTGCATATGATCCCAACAAAGTTTGTATCGCACTTTTTCTCGCTACCGCTTTTTTCTTTTGGTACGATCATTCTTCTTCTTTCGACTATGTTCGCACACACAATCGCGACGACAGCTTATGCACAACTATTACCAAGAGCAGAAACAAGCAATAATGGTAGTGCAGCAAAAACATTCCCGTCATCATCTTTACCATCTTCAGTTCACGCCACGCTTCATGTGATAAAAATTACTTCACCTAGCAAAGGGCAACAAATTCCGGCACGCAGCAACTTAACCATAGCTGGCACTTCCATTGATAATGGAACGACATCTCCTGATTGCAAAGTTTCAGTTATTGTAAATGGCATCAAGCCATATCAACAAGTTGTTCCCACGGGTCACGGTGGAGCAAATGATTACTCAACATGGAATTATATGCTTACGCCTACGTATTCTGCTATTAAGGATGGACAAAATAAGATAACTGCCAAGTTCTCCTGTAGTAATAACCCTAGTCTCACATCACATAACAGTGTCAATGTAACTGGAGTAGCTAATAGCAATACTGCTATTGTTGCACCTGTTTCATCATATGGTTCAACAGCAAATCTTAACAATAATAATAACAATAAGTCGAAGTTATTATCAATTTCACTCGATCTAGCAAAGAACCCGATTAGAAGCGGGGGCAATCAGACAGTTAAGACAACAGTCCTTGATGCCTCAAACTCGAACGCCACGGTAGCTGGAGCAAACGTGAAGGGAACCGTTACTGATTCCGCCAACACTACTGTAACGAATTTTAATGGAACTACCAACAAGTCAGGAATTGTTTCATATAGTTGGAAAATAGGCAAAGATTACAAACCAGGTGCATTCACCGTCGACGTTTACGGATCTGCAAATGGATATCAGAATCAAATAACACCTACGACGATGACATTTAACGTGAATTCCGCAACTGTGCATAAGACTAGCTCCGCGGGGAGTAGTAACCCAACTCATCATCATAGTGTTCACAGATCTACAAGTTCATCTTCAAGTTCAGGTAGCAGCCATAATCATCCCTCAAGTATTATTCATATTCCCAAAATTCACTTTCCCCACATTCGCATTCCAAAAATAACGTTCTCTTGATGTGAAGGATTAGGC
>WJXE01000109.1 GCA_009665115.1 Nitrosopumilales archaeon | reverse complement strand
GAAGCGTAATAATAATACTAATGGCCTTGTAGTTAGACCGGACTTTGACAGAAGAGCTGTACTACTAAAATACTATCCTGGATTTAATCCGGAGTTCATATCTCATGCGGTGGCAGCAGGTT
Organism: Nitrosopumilales archaeon; assembly: GCA_009665115.1. GTDB lineage: Archaea > Thermoproteota > Nitrososphaeria > Nitrososphaerales > Nitrososphaeraceae > Nitrosopolaris. The sequence continues at coordinate 6,440 of WJXE01000109.1, read as the reverse complement.
ACAAGGCTATTATCCTTGAAGGAACGGGCCTTGGGCATGTTAGTAAAGATTGCTTTCCACAAATCCGAAATGCAGTAGAATCAGGCACACTGATCTTCATGACTTCGCAATGTATATGGGGAAGGACGAGAATGACTGTATACGAGACTGGTAGGGATCTGCTGGATATTGGCGTAATCCCGTTATCAGACATGATGGCAGAGACTGCTACCGTAAAAGCAATGTGGGCCCTCGCAAACAGTAAAGACGCTAAATCCGCCACGAAATTGATGCAGGAAAATATTGCAAATGAAATATCGATCTCCATACCTATCTGATAGGTAGGCTTAAAAGATGTCCAGTCCAAATTTGGACTTAACTTTGACGATAGATCCGGTAGTCATTAATCTTAAAGTCGGGATTGAAATTCACCAGCAGTTAGCAACCAACGGCAAACTATTTTGTAGTTGTAGATCTAAAGAGATTGAAAAGTATGGCGCGACCTTCGTTCGTAAATTGCGACCAACACAGAGCGAATTGGGCTCGTATGATCCTGCCGCACTGTTCGAATTCAAAAAGATGCGTACGATAAAGTATTACGCATCAGCAACTTCTAGTTGCTTAGTAGAGGCCGACGAGGAACCACCACACGATGTTGACAACGGCTCGCTCGAAACTGCACTGATAATTTCCCTAGCCCTTCATTCGGATATTGGCGATGAGTTGCATGTTATGCGTAAATTCGTAATTGATGGCTCAAATACAGGCGGGTTTCAGCGAACAATTCTAGTTGCCAATGGTGGGTACCTTGACGTTAATGAAAAAAGAGTGAAAGTGCAAAGTATATGTCTTGAAGAGGATGCGGCCAAATTGATTTCAGACGACGGTACAATTAAGGAGTACGGACTGGACAGATTAGGGGTGCCACTAGTTGAAATTGCACTCGAGCCGGTGACTGGCACGCCTGAGGAAATAATGCGGATTGCACTGTCCCTCGGCAGGCTATTACGCGTAAGTAAGAGAGTGGCACGAGGACTTGGAAGCATAAGACAGGATGTTAATATTTCCATAGATAACGGAGCTGTTGTTGAAGTAAAGGGTGTACAGCGATTGGACCAACTTGTAAAAGTAATACAATATGAAATGCTCAGACAGCACGGTTTGATTACAATTGCCCAAAAACTAAGAGATAGGAAAGATGTTGAAAAAGAAATTGGTGACAGGATTGAAGATGTAACCGACATTTTAATGAAGTCTCCTTCGAAAGTGGTGATAAATTCACTCCAAGAAAATAATAGCATTTTCAAGGCAATCAGGGTAAGGGGTTTTGGAGGTATGATAGGATTTGAACCATATCCGGATATACGTTTAGGAAAGCAACTAAGTGAGTTGGTTAGATTTTATGGACTGGGAGGCGTATTTCATTCTGATGAGTTACCAAGGTATGGTATCAGCAGCGAAGAAGTTCAGGCAATAAAAAATAAACTGCGTATGGATGTCGAAATGGATGCATTCGTAATCGTTGGTGGTCAAAACTTTAAGGTTGATTTTGCAATAGAAGCCATAATTCAGAGATTAAAGATGGCGTTGAATGGTGTTCCGCCAGAAACACGCGCTGCTACGTTTGAGGGCAAAACAGTATTCAGTAGACCAAGACCGGGCGCGGCAAGGATGTATCCCGAAACTGACGTTCCGTCGATTCCAATCAACAGTTCAAGAATAGCTTCCCTTTCTGAAAATGTCCCCAAATCAATGGACGAAATCTTAAATTCCCTGGCCAAGAAATACAGCCTGAACAAAAAACTTGCAGAGCAAATCTTCGATTCTGATTATTTCGGCATTTTTGAGGAAATTGCCGGGTCGGTGAAAGAGGTACGTCCAACATTTATTGCATCAAAACTTACAGAAGACCTAATTAATCTGGAACGACGCGGATTGGATCCAGCAGTTATAACGGATGAAATCCTTATTGACGTTTTCAAAAGACTTGATAATGGCACGATCGCTAAAGAATCTGTTATCTCAATTTTCGAAAAACTGATGAAAAAAGAGGCTGAAACAGTCGAAGAAGCCAAAATGGCACTCGGCATAATAGCAATAAGTGATCAAGAATTGGACACAGCTATTGAGAAGATTCTAAAAGAGAATATGTCTATAATTATTGAAAAACGACTCGGGGCAGTTGGAATACTCATGGGTAAAAGCATGGCACTGCTTAGAGGAAGAGCAGACGGCCATAAAATTAATTCAATGTTGCAGCAGAAGCTAGAATATTTGTTGATGAAGGTCAATAGCTCCGACGCTAGCCCATCCGCATCGGCGTGACTTAGCCGTAATGAAATAAACTAGTAAAACTTCTCTGCATGATCGGAATATCCGACGAATGTTAGAAAGAACTGAACAGGTTACAACTAATTTAGCATCGATAATAATAAAACTTTCTTTTGCTTCATTACCATAGCTAACACGCTGTCATGACAAATCTGGGCTAGCAGGTGATAAACTTGATCGTTCGATTATCTGCTATTTGCTGTATCAATTTCAATTATATGTTAAGGATTCTTATTCTAATAGGCTAGTCGGGACTGATACTTGGTATTTTTCAACTTTCTCAGCTTCAAAGCCTCTCCGTAAGCTCTTCCCATAATCCTCATCATTTCCATATTGTAGTTCTTGATATAAGGTTCATTGTATCGCAGCTTTTCTTGCCATTTTTTGGAAGAGCCTTTCGTAGTATGCGGCGATGTTAGCCACCCTTCGAAGCAAGATGTAAGGTTAATAATTATCTAATTAGCGCGTACCATGGTGGATGATCGCATGAATGTGATGAGGATAGTCTGCCTTTCTTTCGCGTCATTAGCTTTGCTCTTTACGGTGATGCTAATCGGAACTTATGTTGATGCCTCACATCAAGGGCTATCATGCCCTGCTTGGCCACTTTGTCCCAACGGGTTCAATTTTCCACCAAAAAAGTACCTTTTTGAGGAAATTCATAGAATTGTTGCGGTGATTACTGCAGGCGTTGTCTTTGCTACTGCAGGTTATGCTGCGAAGAAATCAGGAATTATGAGAAAAACTGCTATTACAGCTGGTATTATAGTCGCAGTTCAGATTGTATTGGGTATGTTTGTTGTCAATACAAAATTAAACGCTTTGCTTGTGGCAACCCATTTATCGACAGGTGTTTTTCTATTCGCGTTGGCTCTGATTACTTTCGTCTCATCATATCGATTGATAAATACCAAACCATAGAAGTCGTTAAAAGTAATACCGTATAATTGACTGTGAGGGTAATTTTCTATAAAATCGCATTCACGCGATCAAAGCAACGGATGTATTAGTACTACTATATGGTAATTTAGATTATTTGTTTTACAATGATCTTTCCAGTCATCCATGGATGAAAAACACAAGTGTACTCATATAAGCCTGCTTTCTCGAAAGTTATCGTGAACGTTCTTCCAGCTTGAATGCCTGGCGGGATCTCGCCGTTTGGGAACAACCAGCCCGAATTAATATACTTCTCACTTCCATTCATAGTATATTTCGCATCCCAATTAAGGAATGTCATACTGCCATTTGAATTAATGACAACCGGATTGTATGCCCTAGCATTTGCGGCTATTATAAAACTTGTGTGGTTTTGCCCGGGGACAACAATTGGTTCGCCGTTAGAAGCAGCCGACGGCAATAGGGTTAATTGAGCAGATTTCGATACCTCTACCGGCAGAAAAGATTGTGTTGGGTATAAACTACCCATCTGAAAGGTAACGGTATGGGGTTCTGGTACCCGAGTGGGATTGTACCAAGTAACACTTCCTCCAGTTTTAATTTCGACTGTTTGTGGGAAAAATTGGGTTGATGACACATTATTGTCTCCCCCGCCAGTCTTTACTTTGACCACATTCCCTGTTGTGAGATTATTCAGGGTGTTAGCATTAGTCAAGAGCCTTGCAGAAATTAATTTCCCAGAAACGAATTCCGGTCCCGAAATTCTAGTACTAACAACTACCAACAATATCCCTGTGACTATAGCTATCGCGAGTGCACCAGTTAGTAAGACCAATTTATTGTTCATACTTTCTCTCACCAAGAATGAGGGGCTACTTTAATTTAATAGATACTCCTGTATGTGCTTGTACCTGCTGTAAATTAATTATTTATTACACTACGAACCCGGATCAGAACACCCCGGTTCGATATGGTGGCTGGTCCTACTACTTTACTGCTTATTTAATAAAATGAATATTGATGTATTGTTGCGACTGCCCCTTGGAAGGAAGTCGAATCTGGACCTTGTTAAGCGCTTAAATCCTTGAAGCTAGTAGAATTATAGGATTAGGACTAAAAGGAGAAAGCTACTACTCCTAGTGATTCTCTGCTCCTCCGCCATACTTCTTTATGCTTTGGCAATGATTCCACTTTATATAATTCCTTAGGATAATTCATCTATGGAACGAGATGAGATCATTAAGAGGATCGACATCCTTACTCGAGGATTATCACAACGAAGTTCTGACATAAACGAGTCTTCAGAAATAAAAATCGTAAGGAGCGAAGTAGAAGAAGAGGATAAACCGAAGTTAGCTGCTTTATTAGAAGACCTAATTGTATTGCTGAAAGACGATCCGGAGAATAGAGGAAAGATAAAGGGAATATGGAACAGACTAATGGATGGCTATGGGCATATCAAGCCTATATCAGAATTGTTGGGATCAGTGAAACTTTCTTTTCTAGATAGCACAACTAATAATATATCTTAGCAGTCTATGAACAAAGTTTGTTCATGTATATTGAAACAATGCCTGTAAGCATTAATTACGGAATCCGTGTTTTCCATAATGCGGAAATAGGAGTCCATCAGAACAAAGTTAGAGTTCTAGCAGGTTCAAGAACTAGAAAATTGTAACATGCAACAACACAGTTTAGCCAATTGTGCGTGACTGAGGAATATCATTAGCCGACGGAGAAGCGTGGACCAGAGAGGTAACAAGCAGACCGGGTTAGAGGCAGCATGTGAGATAGTTAGCTCATTAGATTGGTGGAAATATAAAATGTCATTCCATGTCGGGCCCCTTTGGCGATAACAAAGTCTTTCAACGACTAGGTTATTAGAGAACGGACAAACAATATGGATATATCAAGTCCAAACTACATTTGCTATCTCTAACATTGGTATACGGAGGATTTAAAAAAAATGACTCGAAATTTGTCAGTAGGTTTATTAATATTCGGATAATCGATTTAGTATAGCCACTAGAACAAAAGAATCTGCATTTTATTAGATAGACTTATTATTACTGTGAAATCCCATATACGCCTAGTCTGATAAATAGTAAGACCGAATCTGATTTCGATCCATTAATGAAATTAAGTGTCTGAGATCGCATCTAGCGACCCGGATATAGAATCTCTAGCTTGGCATGTGTCGCCAGCACCGTGCTAACTAGATTTTTATTATTGAATGAATCAAATAATATTATTTGCTGAGCACTTTTCTTAACGTGCTATGGAGATGGAGCCATCTTGCAAACTCCCATTGAAGTAGTGAACCAATTTCCAAGAACCTTCACTGTGTAGACGGAAAAGTCGAATGCTGCGGGGACAGCATGAGAATAAATAATTGTTCCAAATAAGTGAACAAATTTACAGAGAAGAGAACAGTAGTAGCACAATATATTATTGATCACACTCGATTAAGAAAAGGTCTACTACAAAACTATATTTAATCTAAGTCATACGTGATTTGTTTTAATGTAAATAGACGCCTACAAATATTAGTTTTATATAAATACTTAGTTTCCCAATGGCTTTGGACATAATTGGAATACACCCCGCTTGACATAATTGCAATGATTCTCGAGACACTCAACTTCAAAAGGGGTCGAATTCTACTTAATCGCTTCTTACCTCCTGATCAATTGCAGAATTATTTGACGGTGTTACAAGAAAATCGTATGTTAGTTTACGAGGAAGAGAAGCAAACCTATAAGACAACAGACAAAGGGATGTACTTCTTGCAAATCTATAACCAAGTCGGTGATTTAGTTGCACCCACCGGCATCTAGCGGTTTATGTATTACCTTTCTTTTAACCCGACTGCATAAGCTAGGTTATCATTATTATCATCAATGAATTATCTCGTTGTAACATAATTTTGATCAGGGTTTGGCTTCTAACCGCGTAGGCATCTCTTCCTGCTATGCAGGGGCCCTCACCTCGTAAGAAAAATAGATTTACATGACTTTCTTAAGTAATCTGTACGGAATTCTTTCATTTCAGACAATCTTATATTAATTAGATACTAATTTAATAAAAGTATCTGTCATACCATTAGCGATTATAATCAGAGCCCTCTTCAATCAAAACCATACTATTATTCTCCTTGGCTACTGCTAAGATAAAGCCTGCGCTATCCAAGGTTCGTCAAACTTTCACTATTGATTTGCGTATTTTACGAC
>WJXE01000108.1 GCA_009665115.1 Nitrosopumilales archaeon | reverse complement strand
TTTTTTGAAACGGTTCTTTTCCAACCCGATATTGATGCCTCTGCGCTCCTGTGGTGCGGACCTTTAGAGTTTCTAGCACCGCACACAAGAGAATGACCATTATAGTTTCTTCTGAGTTAATGTCTGGGAGAATTGTACCGTATACAATTTTCGTATTTGCCATTTTGTCTATTTTTTGTAATTTTTATTAGGTTTATGCATATTTTATGGTATTATACTTCAAAATATTCAAAAAAGTTAAAAAATCAAACCTAAATTATAACTGGCATCAGAACAGAAAACACTAAAATACCAAATCACTGCAGAGTCTGCCATAATGCCTACTGCATATATATTAGTAAACTGCACTCTCGGATCCGAAGAAAAGATTATCGCCGAAATTTCAAAATTACCAGATATCAAGGAGGTAAGAGGAACTTACGGCGTTCATGATGTCTTCGTGAAGGTAAAATCAGATAACACAGAAGCGATGAATCATACTATTACGAACAAGATAAGAAAAATACCAGGAATAACCTCAACGGTAACCTTGGTAGTTATCGACGAGCAAGGTGGAAAAGAGAGCGTTTAGTTTTACTTTGCTAGTTGTTTCTTTTTATCCTCTTCCTTTATCCTCTTTATCTCATAGATAATTAGAGCAGTAGTCGACAGAACTACCGCCCAACCAATCGATCCTATTAAAAGATAGGCGGAATAGAGAGGGATTAATAGGGAAATAGCGGCAGTTACTGCCCCTAGCCACCATATAATGATTAGAGTCTGAAGGCTAATTCGAATCATATTTCTTCCTTAGCCTCTCATATCCTCGTCAAAGCCTTTGATGTACCTTAATGTTTTTCCACATTTGGAACATTTATTGTACTCATTAAAATCGAAATCACTGTACGTTCTAAAGGAAAATGAGTCCTCGTGACTGCAAAATACTCTACGGATTGCCCTTATAACCATCTCAGCATTTCTAGGTATAGAAGGGATTCTTTATTCTTTATTCTTTCAAAGCCACCCTGTTAGGTAAGTATGCCGCCGGTGAGATTTGAGCTCACGACAGCTCGGTCTTCAGCTTCACTCCTGAGTGTATTTCAGGTCGAGTGCTCTCCCAGGCTGAGCTACGACGGCACTTGTTTAACGTAGTCAAACAAATCCTATATAATTGATACTTGTAGTCATGCTGTCCCCGTTCCTTGCAAATCCAAACCTACCTTTCAACTGGAGTGGTATGTCACATCTGCATCATCCGATCCAAAATGAGAGTTAAGTATTATATTGAGAGATTTTTATTGCTAAAATGTTCGATTGATAATAAACAGCAACAATAGCAAAATGCTTCCAGAATCTGAGATAATGGAAAATGTTCATAGATTTTTTGCTACTGAAGTTGCTCTAATCACTACGAACGGCTCAAAATATGGTCCTAATGTGATGGCAGTCGAATGGACCATGCAGATTGCATATGATCCAATCTTAATTGCTATCTTCATACATGATTCTCCTACCTATTGGAATATTCAAGAGACAAATGTGTTTGCAGTAAATATGGCCTCAGAAGAACAGTCTGAACTTGTAAACATAGCTGGTGGATATTCTGGAATAGAAATTCAAAAACTAACAATTCCAAATACGTTTGACACCTATCCTTCAAAATATATTGACGTTCCAATGATCAAAAACTGTACTGTAAATGCAGAATGTAAAGTTAAGGCAATTCAGACATTTGCAGATCATATCATGGTTGTCGGCGAGGTGGTAAGGGCAACATTTGATGAAAAGGAATTGCCGTTGATATATACGCGTGGCAGCTACAGGAAGCTATCAAGACAGAAGATCAGCGGAGGAAGAAAAAGAATTGTAGTAAGTCATTCACACTTTGTAGAATTCAAAGCAATGTCATATGGTCAGTTTATTTTAAAGGCAGCAGTAGCCGTTATTCGTGATGAAAATAATAAATTACTGCTCATTACCAACCAATCATTTGGCAACTTTTTGATGCTTCCTATGGTAAGTGTAAAAAGAGGATCAAACTACGCAGATACACTCTATAAGTATTTGGAAACTATAGGAATAATTACAGAAATCGAGAGTATATTGGGAATTGAAAGGGTTATTCTAATGTCCAATTATCCAGATGGCCAAACTGAAGATAAAAAAGAAAGCAAAATCAGTAGGGAATTAAGGGCCAATTTTATTAGCTTTAGTTGTAAAATGAAGTCTATGAATGAAGAAAACAGATACCTTAGAAAATGGCTTGACAAAGCTCCAAGGAACACTTTGTTGAGAACCTTGGTTAATTGCAGGATAAGGTAATGTTTACCGCAATAAAGCATCAAGATATCTTCTCATATTTCAGCAATTGTCCGCAAGAACAAGTATGAAACTAATACTTTCATTATGATCTTTTCATCTATACTTACTAATTCAGTTGGATGTGTACTCCTAAGTTATTGCAACCGAATCGAAGAACGGACTTACTTCCATGTGTATATTACTTCTATTTCCACTAATATCATAAAGTCCATCATAACCATCTCCCCATCTTTTCCATAATCTTATTTTTTCATCACCATATATGTGAATTGCAAGAACTTTTCTATTTCCATCCAAATCCATTAAGATTGGAGTCACAAGCTTCTCTTCTCTAGTTTTTGTATCCACTAGAAAATTGAATATATAGTCAGCACATCCAGTTTCATAGAGTTCTATTATACTTTCGAATCTATTGTCTTTGTAATTCGATGGAAACCTTTTAAGCTCCTTTGCAAGCTCAATAGCTAAGAAACTTCCTAAATGCAATCTATAATATCTGGCCATGTGTGCAATTTCTTTTCTGTAAGAAGAGGAATTTTGTTCATCGAATACGATGGACGTTTCTGGGTATAGACACTCTCCTATCAGCGCTGCATTTGATGCCCCCATGGCATATCTATTACATAGAAATGTAACTATTCTTAGTAATGAATTCAGGATATCACCCTTTTCTTCGAGTTCAATCATGTCTTCTGCTGCTTTCAATGGGTTTCCCATTGAATGACACAATGTTCTTGTTGAACTAGAGATGAAGGGTCTGAACGCGTCAGTTGATTTCTTTTTCAGAGTATTTAAGCGAAGGCACATGTTATTTATCTCAGACAGATGTTTATAGGTAAAGATATTCTCAATCTTGATACTGCTCAAGCGCCGTACTGAGGCTATAATGGATTTTACGGAATCAGAGGATAATTCTGATTTCTCAAGAATCAGGTTTACGTACTCCACTAGTTGATGAGTGTCCAACCTTGTTAATTCGGAAAACAACAACAAAATATCATAAGTGTATAGTTTTTAAACATAACCACCTAACATTGTATTCCAGGAATTTCGGCAAGCATAGGTTTAATATTGTTCTAATCGCTACCCTTTGAATGGTTTTTCATACAATCGATAGCGTTGTATACTTCTGTTAATAGTGTTAACACTTTTTGATAGAATCACGCTTTGGATTAATCGGATTCCAGTTCCAGCTTGGAACGCGTTAATTCCATTGGAATGAACGCTTTAGGAGACCATAATTCGTAAGAAATAACTCAAGTGCTAGGTTGAATATATTGCATCAAACTAATTCGTAGAAGCAGTCCAAAGTCAAGGACAACAACAGCAATTATACACGCCAGCAGCACCGTTAAAACAACTAACTAGAAAAGACTCCTGTTGTGATATGGATCATAATCGAATAGAACCCCTACCTGTTTGCTTCACAATAACATGTTGATACAGAATAGCAAAATAGATATACTTATCCTAGCATTTAATGAATCTGCATGGCATCATCATCGTCAACTTGTACGAATAATAATAGGAAGCTCGGAGCCCATGCTTCTGTTACTTGTATTCTAGATGCAGCGGGTGCATTATCATTATTGTCGATTGTTTATTTATTATCAATCGTTACCAACAGCAGTAATGGTGATGCGTATGCTCAACAATATAATGCACCACCACAACCTACTAATCATTCCTCTCTAATTCAAAAAACATACAACAATATTACCAACAATAATATTTTATCTGACGCAGGAACAGCAACAACTAAAGTAAAACCTGATAAAGTTACACTGATCTTAGGAGTAGAGACGACCAACCAGACTGCAAAAGCAGCATTGAGTACAAATTCAGCTACAATGAACAAAGTTCTCAATGTGTTATTATCAGCAGGTGTTAAGCAAAATGAAACAAGCACATCTGCATTTAGTATATCTCCAAACTATAACTATTCGCAAGGACGAAACATAATAACAGGATTTACAGTATCTAATTCCATACAAATTGAAAGCTCAAAGATTAATGACACTGCTAGATGGATTGATACTGCAATATCTTCTGGAGGAGCTACAAGTATAAACAGTATTGGTTTTACATTATCAGATAAGAAGTTACAAGAAATCAAAAATGGCTTAATAAAACAAGCAATCAATAACGCAAGAAGCAAAGCCGACATAGCAGCTTCTGCTCTAGGATTAAAAGTGCTAGGAATAAAATCAATGTATATTAATGAGTTTGAGCAACCCCCTACTCCCCCTCAACCATTCTTACAAAAGCAATCTTTAGCAACACCAGCTGGTGCTAACGGAACCCCAATCATTTCAGGACAACAAGACGTGTCTGTAAGTGTAAGCACTGATTGGTTAATGAAGTAAAATTTCACAAAATAAGAAGAAATAGCTATAAAAGGCTATTGCAATTCAGAGTAACGACTCTTGCAAGGATATCTACTCTTGACTAGGACAAGGGTAGTTGGCTGACAAATATTGGTTTGGTAACAAGCAGTTACGATATTCTTTGGTCTACATTTAGATGAACTCTAACTTGTTTGTTTACACCTGGGGTAAGTATGGCCCAAGAAGGTCGCTGGTGTTGGGTTCCTGCTAGGTTACTGACCGTAGATGGGGCTTGAATAACTAGAAAATTTAGTTCCTGCTACGCTACGCTGAAAAACATTGTTTCCTATTCCTAAAATATGCTCGGAACAGTAGTAGACATTGTTGAACCACCTTTAGCACGTAGTATCTACTGCCGAGGATGATAACGCTCAAGGTATGACTACTTCGCTGGAAATAACAGACCAAAAATATCACACTTTGCTGCGAATACAACATAGGGAGGCAATTTTTGTACATGCAGGTAACTTTAATAATATCCAGAATTACTTTTTAACGTGTCTATACATCCGGAAAACAACTCCGATTCTGATGGGAAAATCTCACGTCGCACTTTTATAAAGTATGTCGGCGCTGCTGGCGCAGTATTCACCTTATCTTCTCTGTTACCTTTCAATAAAGCCTTTGCTGCTGGACCAAATAATACAAATGCCACTAAAAATACGAATACCACAAGTAGTAGTCAAACAAGCCCTTCAAAACAAATGGCATCACCTCATACATTTAATCTGGATGCTACCACGCCACAATTATCCAATGCCGGTGGAAGTAGAACTTTTGCAAACGCTGATAACTTTCCAATTCTCAATGGCTGGGCAATGTCACCATATCTACTGCGTCTTGAAAAGGGTGGTGTACGTGAGCCTCATTGGCATCCTAATGCTGCCGAATTAAGCTATTGCATAAGTGGCAGAGCAACAATGACTATATTTCTTGGTAGTCCTAACCTTGTTCATGATACATTTACTATCGATCCTGGAGAAATCGTTTTTGTTCCCCAGGGTTATTTACACGAATTTAACAATATTAGTAATGAAGAAGCAAAATTTGTTCTTGTATTCAATAACGAACGCCCTCAAACTATGGGCATTTCTGGATCGGTTGGTTCCATGCCTAATCGTGTTATGGATGCAACCTTTGGAATCAAACCACCTAGTACGTTTTTTAATGGATTTAACAAAAACTCCCCTAACGATATTGTAATAGGGTCCAAACCAGCTAACACGGTAGAACCTGCTTCTATGACAAGAATCCCGAGTGTTCACAAACTTAATCTAGAAGGCATTCCTCCGCAGATTCAAACTGCTGGAGGTACAGTTGCTCTAGGAAATATTAGTAATTTTCCTATACTTAGTGGGTTGGCATGTTACTCACTAATTTTGAAGCCCAATGGTATCAGAGAACCGCACTGGCATCCTAATGCTGCTGAATTAGATTATGTCCTTGGTGGAAGAGCACGAATGATAATAGTAAGTCCTGGTGGTAGTGTAGACACCTTTGAGGTTGGGCTAGGTGAAGTTGTTTTCATTCCTCCAGCATTTTTTCACTATATAGAAAATCCTGATAGCGTCAATAATATGCATATGGCAATTTTCTTTGGTAATGGAAGCCCACAAGACATAGGTATTTCAGGAGGACTTAGTGCAAATTCTAACGAGGTATTAGGTGCTACTTTTGATTTGCCTCCTACGTACTTTAATAAACTTCCTAGATTAGAACGGGATCTTTTTGTAGTAGCAGGAGGAGGATAACCCGCGATCAAAATAATATCTATAATCTATAAATGATGGGCATCGACTTAACTGACCTAATAATGGGTATAGTCGCTGGAACAGAATAGATAGTTATAGTTATAGCTATTGCGGTACTCATTTTTGG
>WJXE01000107.1 GCA_009665115.1 Nitrosopumilales archaeon | reverse complement strand
CAAAAGAAGAGATGTCACATTTTCTATCCACCATTATTGCGTTTTGCCTTATATACTAAGGAAACGAATATCATCATAACATATTATCGTAGCAACAAAATAAATACATATGAAAGTAAGAGTCTACTTCTGCAGAGAGATTGATCCTGAAATTATTCTTAAAGGTAATAAAATTAGCAGACAGGCATTAGATACTATTTACGATTTAGTTTGGGAATGCGAGTTTAAAAATATTCTTAATGTAGGTAGAGTGTGGCTAAAATTTAGAGAAGAAAAACCCTTTGGAATACCAGTAAAGGAAAAAAGAAGTCATAGCAGAATAGCTGCAGGAGATATTATTCAAATAGCCAATGATTTTTACATGGTTAACCAAGTTGGTGCAAGACAAATAGAAGTTACTATGTGACGATTCGCAAAATGGTCAATTAACTCCTGACGTAGCATGTCCATTCCTTCATACTCTAGATGTTTAATGCTTTTAGAATGAGAATATTCTCATCACACTCTGAAGAAACTCTTCTTCTCATATGGGAAAGAAAGTTTCTTATTCAAGAGAATTTCTTAACAGTTGTTAAGTCTGTTTATCCTAATAGTATTGTAAGTGTTTAATATTTTCATCAAGAGCTTTATATAATTCAACCCTAATACAGGATATGTTGGAAAACATAAGTCTAGCCATGTACTTCATCATAGGTTACGCAATAACCTACCTTGCGCTCGAGATAGCTTGGCATTTTACAGCCTGCAGACTGTCAGATAAGACGATAAAGCCGTGTCTGTTTAAGCAAGTGAAAATGGTCATGACAGCAGAAAGAGGATATGGAATATAGGTAAAGGGTGGAAGAGAAATCAACCAAGTACATGGAAACAAAGTTGGTGATAAAGACAATACTAGATAATGAAGATAGCTTATCAACTAGGAGCCCAGTAAGGGTAGAAATATTGTCATCTGCAGAGAATACCCCATTACTAGATAAAGACCTTCATGAGATTCTTAGAGATGCATCTAATTGTTGCGAATTTACAAGCTATGTCGATAGAAATGGAGAAACACTAGTAAAAATAGAGTGTGAGGTTAGTGAAGATGAGAAAGAACGTGTTTGGGATCTTTTGAGGTTTAAGCACAAAAGAGACTGCACCCTATCAGCAGAACCCGCCAACTCCATGAACAATGAACAATAGAACTTAATCCTTGTAAGCCAGGGTTCAAATCGGATACAAAACTGGTCATGAATCGAATCACATGTTTTATAGATCTATTAGTAAAATATATTGGATCGCTTTTGACAGAATCTCCTCTTCTGTATCTTCCTTTGATTACAGCAGCACAGTCAAATTAAGGTGGTCCAAAGGTTATACTCATAAATGATATGCTATATGATATTTTGCTCAAACATCATAGTAAAGCATAAGCTCTTGTGCAATCGATATATCTCTAGCATTTGCTAATTCCTCATATTTGAGTACTATATAAGTCTCTAGTAATTCGTCGTGAAAGCATCTCTTTAAGTAATTTGAGTCGCTCTTCAATGATTCGAGTGCTTCTTCTAAGCTTCCTGGGAGTGATTTTATTCCTAAACTGTTTCTTTTAGCATCGGACATTTTGTAGATATTTTCATCGGTTGGACTCCCAGGATCTATCGTCTTCTTGATGCCGTCAAGCCCTGCAGCGACTATTGCTGAAAATGCCAGATATGGGTTAGCAGCTGGATCAGGGGCTCTGAATTCAATACGTTTTGATTTAGCATTATTTCTTTCATTAATAGGTATGCGTATGACAGTAGACCTGTTTCCTTTTGCCCAGGCAATATAGACTGGAGCCTCAAAACCAGGAATCAGTCTATGATATGAGTTTATCGTTGGAGCTACAATCGCAGCTAAGGAATGAGCATGTTCTATTAATCCACCTATAAAATACCTTCCAATTTGACTTAGTTCAGCGTAATAATCATCACTATCGTAGAAGATGTTAGTAGTTGATGACTCGTTCCATAAACTAATACTAGTATGCATACCTGAACCATTATCGCCACCGTTTAAAGGGTCATTTTTATCAAAAAGTGGTTTTGGCATAAAATTGGCTACTTTATTGTACCTCCTTGCAACATTCCTTACAACGTCCTTGTATATCTGAACACTGTCTGCAGCCTTTGTAAGCGTACTATGCATAAAGTTAATTTCTATCTGACCGCAACTTGCTACTTCGTGGTTTAGGTTTGTAACATTTATAGAAAAGTGTTTTCGTAAAATCTCGGCAACATCAAATCTAAATTCTAGCAAAGAATCTTGAAATGGAGGTGCGTCATATCCACCCTTCCTTCTAATTGGGTACTTGCAGCCATCACCTCCGTATCCCTCTACTGATAAAATTTTGGGTTCATGATATTCACTATTATCATCAGATCTATCACCGTTAAGATCATTATTATTATTTTTATGATTAAAAATGATACTGTCAAATACAAAGCACTCAACTTCAGGACCCATTTGACAGGTTAGATTATTTTCTATTAGAAATTCTTCCATGCGTTGTGATACATATCTGGGATCTCTTACCAACCTGCCTTTCTTGAAACCCTGATATACATCCGCGATAACTGCAAATAGCTTGTTGTTGTGATTCGAAGATAGTGGGGGTGGCGATGCTGATAATAACGACGGAGGAAAGATCCTTACAGTAGACCTGTCTGGTATGAGTAGCAGATCAGAATCATCGATACTTGCAAATCCTTTAATAGACGAACCATCTACTCCAATACCACATTTAAAAAAGCTATCAAAAGTTTCTTTGTTTTCGAACACGTACTTTGCTAGAAACTTGCCGAGGACATCAGTATACCTTAACTGAATGTAGCCTGTATCTATAATCATTTTTATGCCATCAATTCCTTGTTCTTTTTCTTCCGGTTCTAATGCGGAATTCCTTCTACTAAATGTCATCGATTGACACTAGTATATGGATTTAGCAGGATATAACACTTTATAGGTATTATATTAATATATGATAAGTATTTATTGACAATACCTTTTATTTGTTAATTATCAATGAACTTAATAGCAATGGACGAAACAGATGTTAAAATACTCGGAAAGCTGCTTTCAGATGCTAGACTTTCGTATAGAAGAATAGCTGATGAAATAGGTGTCTCTCCTCCTACAGTGCTTGCTAGAGTAAAAAAGCTAGAAAAAGATAGTGTTATCAAATTTTATTCCGCTATATTAGATCATGAGAAACTAGGTTACGATCTAACTGCAATTATTGAGGTTACGTCTGTTAAAGGAAAGATAGCAGAAGTTGAAAAACACATTGCCAAATTCCCAAACGTCTGTGCTGTCTATGATATCACGGGTTTAACAGACATGATAGTAATTGCAAAATTTAAGAATAGAACTCAACTTAGCAATTTTGTAAAAAAAGATTTAGCGCTGCCATATGTCGATAGGACAAATACACATGTAGTACTGATAACAGTCAAAGAAGACTTTCGGTTTTTCTAGGATTCAAATATAGATGAATGAGTACCGATATAGAAATTTGTATGTCTGTTACATAGACAAATCCAACTTTGTCATAGGCGTGGTCAGAAGGGAGAATGTGGGAGAATTCACCGGCACTATTGTCAGGAAGCTCACAACCAAGTAATATCGGGGATTAAGCCCCCCTTTCATGTGTAAACTCTTTTCTTAAAGGAATGTTATTGTATATAATTGTCTTGATAGCTAGTCGTGAAATTCGTCTTAAAAAACGCCCTATGGGCATGCCAACAAATGACAATTTCGAGCTTGTAGAAGTTCAGGTTCCAGACCCTAACGACGGTGAATTCCTCGTAAGGAACATCTGGATGTCCGTTGATCCGTATATGCGTGGCCGCATGACAGAGCGTAAAAGCTATGTCCCTCCATTCGAATTGGGGAAACCTCTTGACGGAGCATGTATTGGTAAAGTAGTAGAGTCAAAAAACAATCAGTTTGCCGTCGGTGATTATGTCCTGGGAATGAATGGGTGGCGGGAATATTGGATATCAGATGGTAGTAGTAATAGTGGCGCGACTAAGATCGACTCGAATCTGGGCCCTATTCAATTCTTCCTAGGAATATTTGGGATGCCGGGACTCACAGCATATATTGGCCTGCTAAAAATTGGCCAACTCAAAGAAGGTGAGACTGTTTTTGTGTCGGCTGCTTCTGGCGCAGTAGGTTCTGTCGTTTGCCAAATTGCAAAGGCCAAGGGATGCTATGTAATAGGAAGCGCTGGTTCAAAAGAGAAGGTCAGTTGGCTTATTAACGATGCACGCATAGACTATGCATTTAACTATAAGGAATTCAAAGATGACATATCTACAGAACTGGGAAAAGCATACCAATCAGATGGAATAGACCTTTACTTTGACAATGTAGGTGGAAAACATTTGGAGGCAGCCCTTGATCATATGAAAACATTCGGTAGAATTATACTTTGCGGAATGATTTCTCAATATAATGCAACTTCTCCTACCCCTGGTCCAGCGAATATATTCCTAGCAATTACAAAACGACTCAAGCTCCAAGGATTCATTGTCAGAGATCATTATGATATGTTAAATCAGTTTCATGCTGATATGACCAAATGGGTCAATGAAGGCAAGATTAAATGGAAGGAAACGGTTTTTGAAGGCCTTGAGAATGCCCCAAAAGCATTCATAGCTCTCTTCAATGGCGAGAACTTTGGAAAGACATTGGTGAAGATTGGTCCTGATTGATATTTAGTTTTAATAAAATCATGCTGTAAGAACTGATTGTGCGAGAAAGTGAGTGATCCATTTAACGCTTTGTCAACTAATGCAGCGGCTAACATAGCGCAAATAACTATCAAGATATGGGGGGATTTTAAATCCAAATTGTACCATTTTCTAGCCTACTCCATTCTTTATTCGTGTTTTTGTTCTCTAATAACTTGAAGACTAACTAAAGAAGTCTCAAGTTGCGAAATGTCTTAATAAATAATATTTTTCAACCGGACATGTTTATATTGTGATAGGATATTACAGCATGTTGAATTCAAAACCGAGCACGAGAGCATCTTCACCAACATCTCCACCGCCAATAATCTCAGCAATTTCCTCACTAAAATTTCCATTTAAACTTACAAAGGATCAGACTGAGGCCGTTGATGCATGGATAGCAAATGGATATAAAGGTTCGATAATATACAGTACTGGCACCGGTAAAACAGAAATAGCTTTTGAATGTGCAAAAAGAGCATGTGAAGCACTGTTACATAACGAAGGTAATAATGTTTCTAATATAAATAATAATTCATTCAATATCCTCTTTCTTGTACCGCGAATTGTCCTAGTACAGCAGAATATTAACAGACTAACAAGCTATGGTATTCCTCAAGAGAGAATAGGAGCATATTTTGGAGAGCGTAAAGAAGTACGTGAAATAACAATAAGCACATACCAGAGTACAATTAGCAATCTTGATCTTATTAATAAATCCAACATGATCATATTTGATGAAGTACATCTGGTAAGTGACACTGCTACAACTTTAAGAAAGGTATTTGATTTTGTAACAGCAGCAGATCCTAAAAAACCATTACTAGGCTTAACCGCAACAATAGATGAACAAGATCCTAAATACAATACAATTCTCTCATTGTTGCCACCAGTTAGAAGATATATGATAAAAGATGCTGTGAAAGATAAAAGATTAGCAAGACCTGTTGTTATTCCAATAAAAGTTGATCTAACATATAATGAAAAAAAGATCTACGACGAATGCTCTGCCAAAATCAGAAATATCTCCATGTATCTTAATACTTCTGATCCTAAATCTATATCCTCTCTGTTAAGAACAGGAGGACGTACAACTGGACTAGCAAGAGCATGGTTTGCAAATGTTAAGGAGAGAAAGAATCTGATTAATTGTGCTAAAAATAAACTATTAGCAGGGGTAGATATTATAGCAACAAAACATTCTTCTGAGAGGATTATGGTATTTAGTGAAACTATAGAATCCATACAAAAACTAAAGGAAATGTTACGACAAAATAAAGGAATAGAAGCGATGCTAATTGAGAGCAAACTGAAATCAACAGAGAGACAAAAAATACTGGCACAATGGGGAAAAGAATTCTTTCCGCTACTCTCAGTTCATACATTAGAAATAGGCTATGACGTACCGGAAGTCAGAGTGGCAATAATATTAGCAACATCATCTAATATGAACCAAATAGTACAAAGAATAGGTAGAACATTAAGAAAAACTGAACGAAAAGATACAGCGTTGATATATACTATATATCTTTCAGAAACTCATGACGCCAGCACTCTAAAGATGGTAAGAAAAGCCACAGATGTAGATATGAGAGGACACGAAAATAATGACAAGAAAAATAGAAGAACAATAAGTGTATCAGGTAATAATGGTAACCTAGATAGATATTATTGAAGAATATAAGTACGTCTACTAGGTCATATGCCGCACTCGTTTTCGCGTCTTTGAGAATATTTCCGTGTTTTACTACCTTTATATGAAGAGTACCACTATTCTCTTGTTTTTGAACATCTACTGAATAAACGCTACCATCACTACACGGAAATGATATTG